>JAMCWJ010000007.1 GCA_023475105.1 Nitrospirota bacterium | reverse complement strand
GCATCGGTGAGCATGGTGGTGGGCGCGATATTCGGCACCGCCGCCGGCTATATAGTTGAAGCGCTCACCAGCGCGACCGCAGCAAAGGCCCCTGCCGAAGAGGCGCACGTGAAGGCCAAGTAACCGGCAGACAAACAATGACACTGCATGCACAAGCGCCAAAGGGAAGCATTTGCTTCTTGGCGCTATAGTATAAGGGGGAATGACCATGAAGAACTGTTGGGAGTTTATGCAGTGCGGCAGGGAGAAGAACAGCGGGCTCGGTGTCTGTCCCGCAGCGACTGAGGTGAGGGCCAACGGTGTGAACGGGGGGACAAACGGCGGCAGAGTCTGCTGGGCAGTGGCAGGAACTTTTTGCGCAGGAGAAGTGCAAGGTACCTATGCACAGAAGCTCAAGACTTGTGCAAGTTGCGCTTTTCGCTTGACGGTAAGGGAAGAAGTTTCCTATAAATTCAAGCACATATACTTCTGAGTTTGTTCGAATAAGGTGAAGGGGGTCTTTTGTGTTCGATCCTTCATAATTTCTTCACAATGATGAGTTAATATATTCCTGTTAATAACTTCTCCACCCTCCGGCAGCCAAGATCCCCCTCTTGGCTGCCCCAATTAATCCGCCAAGAAAATGCACAAGTTCGTTGCTTATGCGGTGGAAAACCTTCATAGACTCTCTTTCAGCATCCTGTTGCTCGCGGGCAACGGGACAATTTGTCCGAGCGATATTGAGTTAATTCCTCGTTTTATAGAATAATAGAATATAGAAATAAAGAAATACTGCAATTATTCGCTGAAACTGAGAAGGGAGGCGCATATGACCGAAGTAGAGATTAAGGTGGAAGGAATGAGTTGCATGCACTGCGTAGGACGTGTCAGGAAGGCAGTGGAGGCACTGAACGGCATCAAGGCGCTCGATGTGCAGGTCGGACTTGTCAAGGCGTCTTTCGACGAAAACATTCTCAAGAAAGAGGAGATCGAAAAGGCCATTTCGGGAGCCGGATACAAGGTCGCATCATCATGATGTTCCGGAATTGATTTAAAAGCTCCTAACTCAAGGGACTTCAGAGTCATGTCGATCAGCATCTAGCCTTAACATTAATCACTTAACAAGTCCGACCTAAAGTAACTCATTAAGTTTCAGCCTAGTATGCTCTCCCACTCGACTACGACCCCCTGACTGTTCCGTGCACTTTTTCTGTGATATAGGAAATAAGCCTTGAATGAACTTCCTCTATCTCCGGGTCGGTAAGCGTCCGGTCTTTTGCTCGATATCGTATCGTGAAAGCGAGGCTCTTCTTCCCCTCAGGGATATTCTTGCCTTTGTAAAAATCGAACAGCGAAACGTCCTCTATAAGCTCCGCTGGATAGGTCCTCATCAATGTCGCGATTTCCGCTGCGGCTACAGCCTCGTCCACGATCAAGGCAACATCGCGCTCGATATGGGGGAATTTTGGAAGCGGGGTGTATTTCACTTCCCTTGAAACCGACGGAAGAAGAATGTCCAGGTTTACTTCGAGCAGCACGATCTCGGGCTTCGAGACCTTCAGCGAGAGCGTATCGACGATGTCGGGGTGCAGCGTTCCAAGGAACCCGACCTTCCCGCCGGCAACAGTCACGTCGCAGGATTTCCCGGGGTGCAGAAACGGCTCATTAGAAGGCTGAAACCCGTAATCCCTGACCTTGAGGGTCTCAAGCAGGGATTGAAGCACCCCCTTCACGATATAGAAATCCGGGGTCTCCTCTTTCCAGAGGGAGGGAAACTTCTCCCTGAAGTATATCGCCCCCAGTAAGTGCTTCTCATCGGGAAGTGCCCCTCCCCTGTCGGTAAAGACACGGGAGACCTCAAAAAGGCTGAGGTCCCTGCTCCCCATCGACACGTTAGAGAGAAGATTCCGGATGAGCGAGGGAACGAGGGTCGTCCTCAAATGAGATTCCTCCTCGTTGATAGGATTTTTCAATACGAGCGTCTTGCGCCGGGGATCGTCCTTGCCGATCGCAAGGGTGTCGAGCATTCGCACGTCCATGAAACTGTAGTTGATCGCTTCGGTGTATCCCGCGTTCATCAGGGATCCCCTTATTTCCGCCACGTGGCGGTAATGCCTGTCCCCTGCCTCTTTCGATATCTGCACCCTGGGGACCGTCGTCGGTATCCTGTCATACCCGTAGAACCGCGCTATCTCTTCTATCACATCGATCTCTCTCTGTATGTCCCCCCTAAACGGAGGAGGAACGACGATAAAGCTGTCCGGCCCTTTCGTCACCTTGATGCCGATCCGCTCAACGATGCGCGTCATGTCGCCGGCGGAAACGGACGTGCCGAGCACCCTGTTCACCCGTGCGTATCTGACTTCTATCTCGGAAGCCCGGAAGGGCTTCGGATAGACGTCCACTCTCTCCGATATTCTCCCTCCCGCCATCCTCGCCATAAGGAGCGCGGCCCTGTCGAGGGCCTTTTCGAGCAGTTCGATGTCCGTGCCCCTTTCGAAGCGGTACGCCGATTCCGTCTTCAACCCAAGAGCCTTCGAACTCCTGCGTATCGACGAAGGCAGGAAAAACGCGCTTTCGAGAAAGATGTTCTTCGTCTTCTCCTTCACCTCGGTCTGCGCTCCTCCCATAATGCCCGCTACCGCCACCGGCCTCTCGCCGTCCCATATCAGGAGCGCGTTGTCGGGAAGCGAGCGTTCCACGCCATCCAGGGTCGTTATTTTCCCTCCGGGTTTCGTGCGCGCAACCCTGATTCTCCTCCCTTTGAGCGTGTCCCTGTCAAAGGCGTGCAACGGATGCCCCAGCTCGAGCAGCACGTAGTTGGTTACATCGACCACATTGTTGATCGGCCTCATGCCGCACTTTTCGAGTCTTTTCTTCATCCACTGGGGAGAATCAGCCACCGTGACTCCTGAGACCTCCCTCCCGGCGTACCGGTGACAAAGGTCTTCGTCTCCGATTTCCACTCTCACGGCGGCTTCCCCGGTTTCTTCTTCGATCCCGTATTCGGGGAACCTCAGCGGGATGCCGAGCAGGGCCGAGACTTCCCTCGCAATGCCCAGTATGCTCAGACAATCAGGCCTGTTCGGAGTCACGTTCACCTCGAACACCGTATCTTCACCCACCTGCTCGACCCCTTCCACCTCAAGACCTGCCATTGTCAGCGCAAGACTGAGTGCATCGCTACCCAGGTGAAAATCAACGAGCTCTTTCAGCCATTCAAGAGGAACACGCATTCTAACCTCACATCATTGAAATAAAGAATTGGGTCATTGAGGCGTCTTCTCTGCTCCACCTGCATCAGAATTGCCTCAGGAACCTGATATCGTTTTCGTAGAACATCCGTATGTCGTCTATCGAATATCTCAGCATCGCGATCCTTTCGACGCCCATACCGAAGGCAAAGCCGGTATACACCTCCGGATCGTACCCCACCATTTCAAAGACCTGCGGATTCACCATGCCCGACCCCAATATCTCGAGCCACCCGGAGCCCTTGCAGACCCTGCATCCCGTCCCGCCGCAGAGGATGCATCCGATATCCACCTCCGCACTCGGTTCGGTAAAAGGGAAAAAGCTTGGTCTGAACCTCACGGGCGTGTCTTTCGAAAACATCCGGTGGACGAATATTTCGAGAACGCCTTTCAGGTCGCTGAAGGAGATGTCGGTATCGACCATGAGACCCTCCACCTGGTGGAACATCGGCGTATGGGTCACGTCCGCATCGCAGCGATATACCTTCCCCGGGGCGATGAACCGGAGCGGCGGTTTCACCCGCTCCATCGTCCTCACCTGCACGGGCGACGTGTGCGTTCTCAGGATCACGTCGTCACTGATGTAAAACGTGTCCTGCATGTCCCTCGCGGGATGGTCCTTCGGTATGTTCAGGGCCTCGAAATTATAGTAATCGAGTTCCACTTCGGGGCCGACCTGGGTGTCGAAGCCCATGCTCATAAAAATCTCGATTATCTCTCTCAACACCGTGGTGATCGGGTGCAGCC
>JAMCWJ010000012.1 GCA_023475105.1 Nitrospirota bacterium | reverse complement strand
GAGATTGTAAAAAGAGGGGAATACTTTACAAGAGCGGCTTAATGACTCTCACCAATCAAACTCTGAAATGCTTTCTCTTCTCCGAAGCGCTTACCTACTCGTCTCCACCGCGCAGCGGTTTAGTCCTGCTATCGGAAACCAATATCTCTCAGAACATCACGCTGGTGAGGACCTGCAGGTGCACTTGATGTCAAGCGCTGACGACAGCATTCGGTGTCTCTTGACGGTTCTTTCGATGAAGGTTTCTCCCAGCATTACACACGGAGGGAACCTTGGAGACAGAATCTTCTGGTCACAAGCCTAAGCCTACGACAAGTCTAAGTCTGCTAAAGTACGGGAAGAATTTGTTGGCAACGGAAAAAGGGTGCCGGTGAGAGTTTCTGTGAGAACCTTTTGGTCTCTGCTATCCTGCGCATCCATATGCCTTTTTTGGGGAAAAAGTTGCCGGTTTTATTCTCTTTTGACAATACTACCTTTGGATGGGCGAATTGTTTTAAGATAAGCAAGGTACAGTATGCGAGGAAAGTTCGCGATGATCCGTCCCTCAGGCCGCGTCAGCGGGTCTCTTGCCGGCAAGCTCGTCATCTCGATCACTGTCTTTCTCCTTCTTGGAGGCGGCATCTCATGGTACCTGCTCATCAGTTCCGGGAAAAAAAACCTCACGAGGGGAGCGATAGATGACGCCTCATCCTATTCCGACGTTGTCAAGAAAAGCACGCGTTACAGTATGCTCACGTTTCACAGGGACGCGATACAGGAGACGATACAGGAAATAGGCAAGAGAAAAGAGATCGAAGGCATGAGGCTTTTCGACGGCAGGGGGAAGGTGTTTTATTCTGCCGACAGGCGCGAGATCGGCCGCGTGGCGGATCCGGCTGCTCTTGCTTGCGCCGGTTGCCACAGCAGCGCCGGAAATCCTGCGGTGATGCTGCCCGGAGAGAGGCAGTGGTCGATAAAGGACAGGGGAGAGGGCGGCAGGGTGTTGACATTCATCGACCCGATCTACAACGAGCCCTCCTGCGCCTCGGCATCGTGCCATGCCCATTCGGAAGACAGGAAAGTGCTCGGCATCCTCCAGACCGATTTTTCTCTCGCCCCGGTCGACGCCGCCATCCGCAGACAGACACTCCATATGACGCTGTATGCCGTCGCTTTCATGGCTGCTGGAGCCGTCGGCCTCTATTTCGTGCTCAGGAAGTTCGTCCTGAAGCCGGTCTCGCAGATCTCAGAGGCTATGGAGAAGGTCGCGCGGGGCGACCTGGAGCAGGAGGTGTCGCCGCCTTCGGCGGACGAGATCGGGCAACTCGCAGGCACCTTCAACATGATGGCGAAAGACCTTGCGGTCGCGAGAGAAAAAATGGAGGACTGGACGAAGGCCCTCGAAGAGGGGATCGCAGAGAAAACGGAGGAACTGAAAGAGTCCCGGGACAGACTCATCCAGGCGGAGAAGCTCGCCTCCCTCGGGAGGCTCACGGCGGACGTGGCGCACGAGATCCGGAACCCTCTCACCGCTCTGGGCGGGTTCGCGCGCAGGCTGCACAAGATCGCGGCGGGGCCAAAAGAGAAGGAGTATGCGGAGATTGTGCTGACAGAGGTCGACAGGCTCGAAAAGATACTGGGGGATGTCCTCACCTTTTCGCGCGAGGCGAGGAACAACCTTGGGACGTATGACCTGGAAGACGTGGTCCTCGGCACACTGAAGCTGTATGAAGACTTGTGCAGGGAACAGTCGGTGACAGTCGAAAACGAGCGGGACGAACAGCTCTTCCCGGTGCTGATAGACCCCGATCAGGTGAGGCACGCCCTCGGCAGTCTCATCACCAACGCGCTCGACGCGATGCCGGAAGGCGGCGCGCTGACCGTCAAGACAGGGAAAGAAGAGCGGAACGGCGTCCTCTACATGTTCCTGCGCGTGAGCGATACGGGGCCGGGGATTCCGGAGGAACATCTGCCCCTCATCTTCGAGCCGTTCTTCACCACGAGGACGGCGACGCATGGGACCGGCCTCGGGCTTTCGATAACGCGAAAAATCATGGAAGAGCACGGCGGACTCATCAGGGCCGGGAACAGACCCGGCGGAGGCTCCTCATTCACGCTCTACTTCCCATATCAACAGGGGGAACAATCGCCCGAGGTGAAGTGCTGGGAATACATGAAATGCGGAAGGGACAATGACGCCTCGCTGAAATGCCCCGCGTATCCGAATTTCGGAAGGATCTGCTGGGCCGTCGCAGGAACGTTTTGCGAGGGCAGGGCACAGGGCACCTTCGCCCAGAAATACGAGGACTGCAAGAAGTGCGAATTCTACAGGAAGGTGCGGAACGGCGGGCAACAGGGGGAGCACCGGCTGCCGGCGCGCTAATAATAGATCAGCTTCCGTTCGAGATCGGTCGAGCGGGAGATGCGCTTCGCTTCGTCGAGGCTGATGACATCCTGCCTTACGAGCTGGATCAGATGCTGGTCGAGGGTCTGCATATGATATTCGTCGCGGCCTTTTTCGATGTACTGTTCGACCTCGTCGAGGTGACCGTCACGGATGCATGCCTTGATGGTCGACGTCGCGGTCATCACCTCCAGGGCCGGCAGGACCGTCTCGCCGCTCTTGCCCCTCACGAGGCGTAACGAAACCGTCGCCACGAGGATCTCCGCAAGCCTGTGGCGGACATTCTCCTGCACCTGGGTGGGGAAGTAGCCGACGATGCGATTGATCGTGGAAGCCGCGTTGTGCGTATGGAGGGTCGACAGGACCAGATGCCCGGTCTCGGCGGCTTTTATGCAGGAGTCGATCGTCTCGAGGTCGCGCATCTCTCCGACCATGATGACATCGGGGTCCATGCGCATGGCGGCCTTCAGGGCCCCCGCAAAACTCTCCGTATCGATGCCCACCTCCCTCTGAATGATACAGCTCTTGCGCGCATGAAAGATGAACTCGATCGGGTCTTCGATGGTGACGACGTTGTAGTTGAAATTGTCGTTGATATGCCGTATCATCGAGGCCAGGGTCGTGGATTTACCGTTGCCTGTCGGGCCGCAGACGAGGACCAGGCCGTTCGGCGCCGTGACGATATTGCCGAGCACGGGCGGGAGGTTCAGTTCCTCGAATGTGCCGATGCGGTGGGGAATGACGCGCATCACGAGGCCGATATTGCCGCGTTGGCGGAATATGCTGACCCGGAAACGGCCGACGTTCGCCAGAGTATACGACGTGTCGAATTCCTTGAGATCCTCGGGCAGCTGCCGGCCGTGCTGCTCCATTACCGTGGATGCCACGAACTTGGTATCCCTGTTTGTCAGGTTGCTCAGCTTGGAGTGTATGAGGTGTCCCCGCGCCCTGAAGATGGGGGGATTGTCCACCTCGAAGTGGATGTCCGAGACCTTCTTTTCGAAGGCGATTTCCAAGATCTGCGTAAAAGTGGCGATGTCCATGGTCTTACCTCCCGTTTTCCCTCCGGTTCACTCGTGCGGTTTCCGGTCACTTGCGAGAAGCCGCATTGAGCTGTTTCCGATAGAAAGCATTTTCGACCACCAGGCCGGCCCCGTGCGCGAGAATTTCGAGCATATCGCTCTGCACGGGCGCAGGCTCTCCGCTCCCGAAATCCCCGTAAAGAACGGCCACTGTCCTGCCCCGGCTCTTCAGAGGGAGCAGAAGCACCTTCGGCCTGAGGGGCGCGCCGATTCCCTCGAACAGATGCCGCTTCAGGACTTCATCGTCGCTGTCTCCGCAAAAGAGCGTCCCCTTTTCGACTGCCGCCTGAAAGACCGAGGGCTTTGTGAGAGGGATTCTGATGCCTGCCGCGGAAGTCGGTCCGGCCTCTCTTCCGGCATGCACTCCCAGCGCCCTTTCCCCGATGAGTTCCGCGGGGCGGACAATAAATGTGACGCACCGTTCGCACGTTTCGGAGAGACACCGGAGAAGCAGGAGGGACACTGAGGAAGGATCGTTCAGCTCCCTTAGGGTCAGAACGCGCTCCTTGAGGGCCGCCAGCGGGCTGTCTGTCGCAGCCGGTTGCCGTTCATCGAAAAGAGCTCTGATGTAGGATTTGAAGGTGTCCAGGAATGCTATCATATCGCCGATGAACGTCGCCTTCCCTGCCTCTTCCGAGGGTCTCGGAAAGACGGCCCTGATACCGTCGCGAAAAGACTGCAGGATGAAGGGATAATCCTGCAATGAGGCCATCTGGACGACGGGGACCTTCGGATACCGTTCTCTTGCCTGCTGCCGCAGGCTCACGATCTTTTCCGGAGAAAACATCCCCCCCGGTTTCCCCGGGACGTCGAACATCAGAACCGGCAAAACCTTTATCTTCAGGCACTGCTCTATGATCCGAAAGAGCTCCTCTTCCCCGTCCGTCGCAAAGACGAGCACGCCCTCGTCTTTGCATATCGTCATGACGGAATGCTTGAGAAGGTCATCTTCGCTGAACAGGACGAGTCCCTTGACCGGGCCCCTCTTCGCCGGCTCCTCGGAAGTGAGCCGGCTTGCCGCAGGTTTTCCGAGAAAGGAGACAAAGGCCTCCTGCTCTTCGGGCGTAAAGCCCGACAGGAGCCCCTTTATCTTCTGACGATGGATCTCTGCCGGATCGAAAAGCTCCCCTGCCGGAGAGGCCTCGGGTATTTTCCGTTCGAGGCGGTCGAGGTTGCCCAGACCGAGGTCGTCGGCAGTGATGCCCGCGCCTTTTCCCCCGTTTGCCGCGGTTTCTTCCCCGGGGATCACATCAGCGAAGAGTTCCTCATCGGAAGGTACCGGTTTTCCTGAATTCCGGTCGCGCTCCCGCTCGTCAAAGATGCGAAGCGCATCCATTAGTATCATCTGGGCGTCGAGGCTCACTTCCTGTTCCATCTTGCTGATGGGATAACTGCATCCAGGCGAGGCGGCGACCGCGTCCGTATCGAGAGTGAAGGTCCCCTTCGTCCAGCCTATCAGCTCGACAAGGGTCATCTCGATCAGCTTTTTCAGCCCCTTCGCAGCGTCTTCGCGTGTGAGCCTGCCGGTTTCGATGAGAGTGGCGATCAGGGGTTTGCGGTCAGTCCCCGCCTGTTTCTGAAACGCAAGCATCTCTTCGAGGTCTTTCGGGGAGATGGCATTCATCTTGACGAGGACCGTGCCGATGCGAACCCTGTTGTCGAGATGGCTTGCACCGACAATATACCCGTTGCTGAAAATGATCCGGCTTTCGCCCCTGCTGCTTCTCACAGTAAAGGTGCCGGACTTCCGCGTCGTATTCAGCAGTTGAATGATGTCGACTATGTTGAGTAGTTCTAAGTCTCCCGTAAAGGCCATTGCTCTGCCATAACAAACAGCTCTTTGGTATAGAGAAGAATACCATAAGCGTTCAGGGATCGCAAATGCGCACGGGCGCGGTAGTGTCAACCAAGAGCGGCCTCAATGCTTCGCCCTGCCCGAGATCTCTTACAGCCTCTTCCTGCATTTCCCAAGAATCTCCTATACCGTTGAACTCTTTCCATAAATCTGTTACCGTTATCTTCGTCAGGTCCTTTACTGACATGGGTGTATCCTCCTTTCTTGTTCTTTGGTCGGAACAATGGAGAATACCCCCATTCTCTTTTTCCCTCAAGATTTTTACACAGAACATCTCACGCTGCCACGACAATCTTTTCCTTGACTTTGACCGGACCGCTTGTTAGACTTTTGTAACAACGGAAAGGCCGTTCTCATAGCGCGGAGGGCGCGAAATGCATAGCGGAAAACGGAGCGGCCCTTCAGCAAAAGGGGGGATGTCAATGGTTATCCATGGCGGAATCTTTGCTGTTCTGTTGTCTTCCATTGCGTTTCTTCTCCTTGCCGCTTGTTCATCCGATAACAGTCCCGGACCGAAGAACAACGTGCCTGCCTCCATCGAGAAAGACGCGCATAGCCCCGACTTGTCAAGAGTCCTTCCGCCCAAGCTGATCAAGCTAAAAAGGCCGGCTGCAGCGCCGCAGATAAAGGCCCTGCCACTGCTGATTCATGGACTGGCCGACAGGAACGTTCATGTCGAAAACTCACTGGACTTTATCCGGGCGCTCATGGCCGCGGACAAGCCCTTCGATTTTATTCCAGTGCCGAATATGGACCACAGTTTCACCGGAGACGGCCTTGTGACCGCGTTGTCCGCCAGCGCGGCGTACTTCGCTCTTCAGATTGGCAATTGACGCGTGCAGGACTCTCTGATAACCATGCGGTTGTTACGTTATGCCGGCTAGGGAAAATATCTTGTTCGTACCATCTTACATAGAGGCGCATCGCTCCGGAAGGCTGGCCGAAAGCAGAAAAAGGGCGTATACAATACTGGAGAATTGCCGCCTTTGCCCCCGGGAATGTAAAGTGAATCGGTTGGAGGATCAAAAAGGCGTCTGTCGTACGGGTCGCTTAGCTGTGGTAGCAAGCTGGAATCCTCATTTTGGAGAAGAGGGTCCTCTGGTAGGGACGAATGGTTCGGGGACCATCTTTCTGACCAATTGCAGTCTCCTCTGTATTTTCTGTCAGAACTGGGAAATCAGCCATTTGGGTGAAGGAAGCGAGGTGAGTTCAAAAAAGCTTGCGGACATGATGATTCATCTTCAGAGGCAGGGATGCCACAACATTAATTTTGTGACCCCGACCCATGTGGTGCCTCAAATCCTGGACGCCCTGTCCTATGCAATCGAGGATGGCTTGCATATCCCCCTGGTCTACAATACCGGCGGCTATGATTCCGTCGAAAGTCTGAGACTATTGGACGGAATCTTCGACATCTACATGCCAGATTTTAAATTCTGGGATCCTGAAATGGCGCGCCGCTATTTGAAGGCTCCGGATTATCCTGAAAAGGCCAGGAGCGCTATAAAAGAAATGCATCGTCAGGTCGGCGATCTTTCCGTTGATGAACACGGCATTGCCTTGAGAGGGGTTCTCCTGCGGCATCTGGTCATGCCCGGCGGAGTGGCAGGGACGAGAGACATACTGCATTTTATCGCAAAAGAGATTTCTCCGAACACGTATGTAAATATCATGGACCAATACCGGCCATGCGGCAACGCCAAGAAATACCCGCCGTTAGACAGAAGCATTACCGATGAAGAATATGAGGAGGCTTTGCTGGCCGCCCGTGAAGAAGGGATCACCAGGCTCGACAGGCGAGAAAGGAGGATGAGGATTGTTCGTTTGTGGTGAAGTCCCTTACTCTCCGGCCCTGATAAAATGTTCGGCCGCTCTTTCATTTCGGCAATTGATACGTACGGCGATTCTCCTTCGTGAAGTTTTCCTTACAAAAACCCTATTCGATGACCCATACGGCGCAGTTCTTCCCTGAGCGCACGATCTTGCTCGATGTGCTTCCGAAAAGAAACTCCTCTTGTTTGGATACGCCGCGCCTTCCGACAACAATAGTGCAGCATTTGAGTTTTTGCTGCACGTCAATGATGCAGTCGGCGACAGACGGGCATTTCCTTATATCCATAATAGTTTCCACTTTCTCTTCGACGAAGCCGGATTGGATCAGTATCCGGCGGTATTTGTCGAGCATCCGTGTCGCCTCGGATTTCTGCTCTTCGATCCAGGAATTGCGCTCTGTATCGGTCTCAAAATAGTCTGCCGGAGGTTCGGGTATGACGGTGAGTATGGTAACATAAAACCCCGAAACCCCTCCCAGGACATCGGCAACATACAGGATCACTCGTTCTGCGTTTTTCGAATTATCCACGGCAACAAGGATGTGGCGGTCTTTATTAAAAGACCCCAAAGTTTCTGTCCTCATCGTATCTCCTCTCTGCTCTCATTACGGTCTCCGATCCTGTCACTCACCTCCTGCACGTCGGTCAATAGCTCGTCGACATTATCATAGAAGATATCTGCGTCTGCGGAAAAATGGAGCAGGACGCGGTTCAGACTCTCCGGCAGGTAAGGAAAGACTTTCCTCAGGTTGACAACGCGGTTGTTGAAAATAATGTTCATATCGGCGGAAGACAGCCTGCGAAAAACCGGAGAATCGTTTTCCCTGAGCCAACTCGCCGTCACATCGCCGCGACCCGCAAGATAAGCCAATATGTTTCCGAGGCCGAGCAGGTCATATCCGAACATGCTTTCCTTATGCAAGTAGTTGAAATCGAAGTCTATCCAGCGGCAAAGACCGGTGTCCTTTTCCTTGAGTACGTGGTCACGTCTTATGTCTCCGTGTTTCTGGTGGTGTTCGTGAAGAAACCCAATCGCCTTCGCGAGTTCTATAAATTCACTCAGCACGGACGGGAAATGATTATAGAAATAGTCCTCGTGATCTTTGCCGAGGTCGAGGACATAGTCTGCGAGCGTTTTTCCCCTGATGAAGTCAATGATCCTGACAATGTTTCCCGATACGTCATTGACCCAAAAACCCTGCGCAAAATTCGGATGGCCCCTGACCATATCAAGAATGGCAGCCTCCTTTTTAGGGCTGCGGACGCATTCGAATATCAAATCACCTGCACGCGCCTTGAACTGTTCATGAAAAACCATTTTAATGATCTTTATGCTTCCGTCTGACAGGTCCACAGCCCTTCTTACCCAGAACTTCGGCTCCTCGTCTATCCCAAAGCGACCCTCACGCTCGTAATTCCGGATGAAGTAAGGACGATTGTCAAGGATAACCACGTCATCGTAATCGACCCCGAAAAAATCTGATGTGTCGTCGACAACTCTCAGTCTCTTCGGTACTCTTTCACGCCCGACCCAGCGGGCTATCGTTTCCCTCAACTCATGTTCATTCAAATGAGTCTCCCGGGTGGCAGCTTGGTGTCCCCTCATACATAAAACTTAGAGTATTCTAAAGGGTTGTGCAACTGTTTTCCATCCGCGTGCGCATTCGGGATGAGAACCAAAACCGTGGTGGACAGGAAACTGTTGAGGAAGGTGCTGTTGCAACGCTATGTTCGATTAAGAGCGCGGATGCCGATGGGGCAACTGGGGGTTATTAAGAAAGTGTTGTTATCGAGGTCCTGGTTATTATCCGACAAGCGATGCAATAACTCGCGGTACGGCCACTCTCTCCCTTCGATGTCTTCCTCTTTTGGACGGCAGTCTCAGGCCCCGGCTAGCCCCCGGGTTCCCTGCCCAGATACTCGGCCCTCCTGATCGCGCCCATGAGGTAGTCCTTGAACCTGTCCGGGAAGAGCCATCGTATCCCGAGCTTTTCGGCCCAGTGGATCAGGCCCTGATCAGCGGAAATCAGGAGCGCGTCCAGCTCCATCGCGAGGAGGAGGAGATCCACGTCTTCCTTGCTGTCGATAATCCCTTCTCTCAGGGCCTCCCGGTATTTTCTTCTCAAATCCTGGATGATCTCTTCGGCTTTTTTCTTCTCGGCGCTCCTCACCGCCTTCTCGGCAATCCGCAGTCCCTTGTTCACCCTTTCCCGCGTGTCCTCCACCAGTTCATAGAGAAGAAAGGCAGGGCACTTCAGTTCATGCTTCTTGGGGGGCTTCTGGTGAAGGATGAGGAGGAGGTCTCCGGGGACCCTGTCCTTTTCAATAAAATGGAGAAGTTCCCCGAATATCGAGGGGGGCATATAGAACTCGAGGATAGGGATCTGCGCCGCGAGAAAAAGAAAAGTCTCCAGCGCCTCGGTCGGGGTATTGCCGAGGCTCGTCCTGACGTCGGGATTCACGAAGAGGCTCGTATCGAGAACGACTCTCTGGAGGGGGGCCCGCTGCGGCAAACGGTCCGGAGACCGGTCGTCACTTTCTCTCGGTTCGTCGCTCATCGGGTATACGACGCCGTGATGCTCATGCCTTGCAAGTCCCGTAAAGATTGAACGTGAAGGTGTCCCATTCCTTGCAGGCGGGGCAGCGGCCCGACCAATCCTGGGAAGTGTAGCCGCAGCTGTCGCAGCAGTAAGGCAGCTTGAAGGGTTTTTTCATATCGATTACTTTTCTGAATTCCTCCACAGCCTTTTCGCACCGGTCGTGCCTGACGTAGATATTGCCGAGCAGCTGGTGAAGCTCGGGGTAGGGAGCGCCGCTTCCCTCAAGGGTAACGAGGATCTCGAAGGCGTCGTCGAGCATCTCGAGCCGGTAAAAGATCTTCCCCATGAAAAAGCGGAGGGTTTGGTCCTGAGGATTTTTCGCGGCGTTTGTCCGGTAGAACGCTATCAACCTTCCCGGATCACCGAGATTCAGGAGAAGGTCCTCCAGTCTCGCCAGGATGATCGGAGAAGCTGTCAGGGCAAACCCCTTCTCGAGAAAGTTCACCGCGTCTTCGGCATCTCCCTCCCTCAGAATCGTCTCAGCGAGACCGAGATAGGCGGGCACGAAGTTCCTGTCGAGGCGGAGGAGGGTCTTGAACGCCTTTTTCGCCTTCTCCAGCTCGCCTGTCTCGAGCGCGTACCGTCCCTGCTCGTATTTGTATCCCGCGAGCTTTTTCTGCTCCCTCTCGCGGTCCTTCTCATTATGCTCGGATTTTATTATCGCCCTCTGGATCGTGATGAGATCGTCCCATTTTTCCCCCTTCTCGAGGAGGGAGCGTTTGCGGTACAGGGCCGTGAGGTTGTCGGGATCCGCAGCGAGCACTTCGTCGAGGTATGCGGTCGCTTCGGAAATCCTGCCGGTCTTCTCCCCTATCCTCTCGAGGGAGAAGAGGACTTCGCTGTTGCCGGGCTGGATGTCCCTGGCCTTCTTGTAGTAGGAAAAGGCCCTCTGGTAGTCTTCGTTTCCGGCGGCGATATCGCCGAGCCTGAGGAGGGCGTCCATATGCCCCGGCTCCTCCTTCAGTATGGCCTCGAGGTCCGCCTGCGCCTCCTCCTCGTTGTCGGCGAGGATCGCATTCAATGCCCTTGAATAGAGTCTCTGGATATGCATGTCTCTCTTGTGTCTGCGCTGCTGTTGTCTGTTGTCGATGAAGCGCTTCGTGTCCCTGATGAAGAAATAAAGGAGCATCACCGCCATCCCCACTCCGAAAGAGAGCAGGATGAGGGCTATCTTCGGCGTTTCGTAGGCTATCTTCGGCGCGAGATGAAAGGTGACGGTCTCCTCGTTCAGGACGGCGAAGTACCCGAGGGCCAGGAGGAGCAGCACGAAGAGAAGAAGAGCGAACTTCCCCATCAGGGACTAAGCCTCTCGTCCGTTTCCGGCGGGACGTTCCGCACATCGGCGCGATCGTTCTCCTCAGGGGGAATCTTCGGTGCGTCGAGCCAGAGTTTCTCCAGCTCGTAGTACGCCCGCGTCTCCTCTTCAAAGACGTGGACGATGACATCGCCGTAATCCAGCAGGATCCAGTGCGCATAGCGGACGCCTTCCGTCGAGAGCGGCTTGACAGCCTGCTTCGCGAATTCAGACTCGATATGCTCGGCGATCGCTTTTACCTGGGTCGTGCTTTCTCCGGAGCAGATAACGAAATAGTCCGTGAAAATGGTCAAATCCCTGAGTTCAAGGATAAGAATGTCCTTTGCTTTCTTCGCTGATGCGAACCTTGCAGCTTCAAGCGCCTTTTCCTTAGCTTCTAAAGGTGATCACTCCCTTCCGAATACAGCTTATGAGAAATTATAAAGTATTCCACACTCTCTGGCAACAGGTATTTTACGCTTTTTCCCTTTCGTATGAGCCCTCTGATGGTCGTTGCCGATATGGGCAGGGAGGTGACATTCATCAGGTACACGTCCCTGCCGTTTCTGAGACTGCCCTTAAACACGGCACGCCCGGAAGTATCCAGCGAGGAAAGCAGGGACAGATCCGCACGTACCCACGGCGCAACCGTCGAGAAGCTGAAGCCGGGCCGCGATACCACCACAAAATTCGTCAGTTCCAGGAGCTTTTCAGGCCGGTGCCACGAGGGGATTTCGAGGAAGGAATCGATCCCGAGGATGAAATAGAACTCCTTTCCGGGGTGCATCGCTCGAAGGGCTGCGAGTGTTTCGACGGTGTATGATTTTTTCTGCTCCCTGCACTCGATGTCCGACAGTTCGAAATGCGGGTTCGTCGCTACCGCGCGTCTGGCCATCTCGAACCGGTGTTCCGCCGGAGCCAGGTCCCTGGCCTTCAGCGGAGGGTTTCCCGAAGGGACGAAAAGCACTTTTCCAAGGCCGATTCCTTCCCTCACTTCTTCGGAGACCCTGAGATGTCCGTAGTGTATCGGATTGAAGGTCCCTCCCATTATGCCGATTCTGTCATTGTCACCCATGGGGTCAACTCCTGTCATTCCGGCTTGTCCCGAATCTCTCCCCTCCCGCTGTATTTCCCTTCAATACCCCGACGAGGATTCGTGTCGGGCGGGAATGACAGCCTGGGACAGACAAACCGTGCCTCGCTCTGCGATACATGAGACCTAGCGTTTTCTCCCGAGAACGAGGACCGTATCTTCCCTCATTTTTTCCTGAATCTGCCCGAACCCGGCCCGCGAGAGCCACCGCCCGATTTCCTGAGACGAATAGCATCTCCCCGCAGGCGTATTCACAAGCATGTTGACCGAGAAGAGCGCGCTCCGGACGGGCCGCGTCCGGTCCTTTTCGATGAAGAATTCCTGGACCGCGATCCTTCCGCCCGGGTTCAGGGCGGCACGGGATTTCCGGATTATCCGGAAGCTCTCCTCTTCTGAGCAGGAGTGGAGCACATGGCTGATGAATATCAGGTCGTACCCTCCTCCTATATCGTCCGTGAGGATGTCCCCCCGGAGAAAAGTTATCTCTTTTGCTCCCGACTTCTTGACTACCGACCTCGCGATCCTTATCGTCTCGGGCCTGTCGAAAAGAGTGACCTTCACGCCTTTCCCTGCCATCTCGATCGCATAGGTCCCGGGACCGCCGCCGAGATCGAGGGCGGTCTTGACGCCCCGCAGCCCGATGGTACGCATCACTTTTTCCGCCTTGAACACTGCGAGGTTGTGCATCCCCCTGATGAAGGATTCCTGCTCGTGGGCCGCCCGATGCGGCCTGCCCGTCCTTATCACCGAGTCGAGGCCCGACCAGTTTTTCCAGAGGATGTCGGCATGGCGTATGATGTCGCCCTGGTACCGCGGGCTGTCTCTGACGAGGAGACGAGCGGAGAGAGGCGTATTCCGATATTTCACGCCGGTCTTTTGAAGGAGTCCGAGTCCCGTCAGCGCGTCCATGAGTATCTCTGCCGCTCTTTTGTCGGTTTTCAGGGCTGCCGCTACTGCGGATGCCGTCTTCGGAGTTTTCAGATAGTCGAAGACCCGGTAATTGTTTGCAGTCAGGAGGACCCGCGCCGCCTGGAATCCGCCCCATATCCTTCGCAGCTCTCTTGCCTCGTCAGCGCGCATCGGCATCATTCGATCCCCATCTTCTTCAGCGCCTCATCAGCCGTGCTCTTTGCCGACGGCGCCTCTTCAGGGAGGTAGAACATAACCCCTCCCTTGACCGGTCGTATGACGAGCTTTCCTTCCTGCGCCAGGTGGTTCGTCACCTCGACGGGGTTCTCGCCGGCAAAATACTTCTTGAACGCCTCATTGAACCCCGAATATACGGAGTGAATCCCCTTGTAGCCGTCTTTCCTCAGACTCACGATAGCCTTCCTCACGAATTCTTCATGACTGAGCTTTTCCGACATAGTCCCCTCCTCCTTCATAAGGTAGTTTACAGTTCACGCGACTGACCCGGCAAAAGGTTCAGGTTCCTCGGTTTCTGGTCGATCTGTTCAAGGATCGGAATCTCATCGGCGCCGGTGACGCCGAGCTCCCTGAACCTTCTCACAGACGGCAGTACGCGGGATTCGAACGATCCTACGGCCTTATTGTAAGCTCCGATAGCCTTTTCGATTGCAGACCCCACGTCGTCAAAATGTCCCGCCATGGTCCTCATCCTCTCGTACAATTCCTTGCCGAGCCTGCTGATTTCCTGCGCGCTCTTGGTCATCTGCTCCTGCTGCCAGCCGTAGGCGATCGCCTTCAGGAGGGCGATGAAGGTCGTGGGTGTCGCGACGATCACCTTCTTGGCGCTGCCGTCTTCGATCAGCTTGTGATCATGTTCTATTGCCGCGCTGAAAAAGGACTCGCCGGGAAGATACATGATGACGATCTCCGGAGACTCCTCAAACTGGTCCCAGTAGGCCTTTGAACCGAGGGCCGTCATATGATTCCTTACCTGCGCGATATAATTGGCTATCGCCTTGTTTCTTTCTTCGTCATTGGCCGCAGAGGCGACCGCGAGGTAGGCATCGACAGGGGCCTTCGCGTCGACAACGATGACCCTGCCGTTCGGAAGCCGTATGATCATGTCGGGCCTCAGCCTGCCCGATTCCGTGGAGACCGACACCTGCTCGTAGAAGTCGCAATAGGGGGTCATTCCCGCAAGCTCGGAGGCGCGCCGCAGGGACATCTGTCCCCAGGACCCGCTCACCTGGGGTTTCCTGAGCGCGGTGACCAGATTGTTCGTCTCTTTCTGCAGCCTTTCATGCATCGTCGAAAGGGCCCGGATCTGCTCCGTGAGGCTGCCGAAGCTCTTATGCCTGTCTTCCTCGATCTCTTTTATCTGCTGGTCGTATTTCTTCAGCATTTCCTGGAGAGGTTTTATCGTGCCGTCCAGTGCGACCTGGTGCTCTCCAAGCTTTCCTTTGGTATCGGCGACGACCTTGCCGAGGTGTTCGGAGGCGAGCCTCAGGAAGTCTTCGCTGCTGCTCTTCAGTGCCGCCGAAGAAAGTGCATTGAAGGTATCGGTCATTTCTTTTTTCAGGACATCAATGAGGGCCTTCTGTTCCTCAAAGCTTTTTTGCGCTTCCCTCAGACTCGTGAGCGCCTCTGTCTTGATCTGCCCTTCGTTCCTGAGGTCTCTTCTGAGGCCGTCTGTCTCCGTGTCCTTCTGCTGGATCTGCTGCCTCAGTTCGTTGTTCACCGCCTCGGCGCTCTTGACCCTGCCCTCTGACTCCGTCAGCTTATTGGAATAATCCATTTGAAGGGCTGCCGTCTGTGCTGAATAATAACCTTTCAGACGATATGAGACGAAAAGCCATACGACAATCCCGCCGATACACATAGCCGAAATGATATATGCTGCCGTCGCCACGTTTATTCCCTTCTTATAGGATCAGACCTTTTCATAGACCCAGACCCTGCCGCCGTTTCTTGTTTCATCCATCCTTCTCACCAAACGTTTTTTGTGAAGGTTCAACAGCCTTGTGCCGCTTGTGTTCGCGGGCAGCTTAAGCATATCAGAAAGCTCCCCGGCGGTAATCTTCCCTTTCCTGAGAATGAGCTCAAGGGTCTTCTGGAGATAATTGTGCAGGCTCCCGATGAGTGTTCTGCGTCCATCCCTCATCTGTGCCATCACCGCAAGGTCTTTCCTTTCAAGGGCGACCTCGATGTTCTCCTTCTGGTTTTCGTTCAAACCGCCAAGGATGATATATCTTTCTCCATATTCTCCTCCGAGGAGCCTTGAAATCAGCTTTGCCACGATCTCATCGGCGCACGAATAGTCGATGACCCCTATCTTCGAGAAATCGAGAACGATGACCGAGCCGTCTTCCTCCTTTTCGAGCTCTCTCTCGATGCGCTTCCGTATCACCTGCCCCGACTGCCGCGTAACCAGATCGCTCGAGCCGTTTTTCAGTTCTTCCCTGAGGAGTTTATAGAGGTCGTACGTGCTCATGTTACGAGTCAACCATCTTTTCAAAATGCACGATATTATTCGGCTCATTTTCAATCCAGACGCTGCTCCCCCATAGGGTCCTGATCGCTTCAATTGTCATTTTTTCTCCTGTCCGAGAGAAATTTCCTGACGAAGGTGAGATCGGCGTTATCCAACCCATATGCCCTTGCGACCTCTCCGTTTAAGACTTCCATAAGCGCGCCTTTTTTCTCATGATCCCTCATATCCTGTATCCTTCGAGCAATGGCCGCAATTTCCCGTTCGTATCTGCCGACAGGTATGGGGAGAAGATTCAGTTCTGTGGCGGAAACCTGCGTGTTGCCGTTCATGGCGCGGAAAAAGAACTCGACGATCTCCGAGTTAAGAATGCCGAGAACAAAGTACAGATCAACTTTTGAGTTTGTCCCGGGTTGAACAATATTGAGGTGATTCTCAACGAAATATCCCGTTTGTGTCTTCTTGAAAAACTTCTCGGATATGCAGGCCACAATGCGCGAAGGCTGCTCGTCCGCTGTTACGCGCTGAACCATAATGCTTTCCCCTCTGGCATCGGCGTCTTGGTTTTCTTGAGGGCGCTTAAGTAAACGCGAACCGCTTCTACTAAAAAAGCGCCTGAACCGCATGCAGGGTCTATAAGTCTCTTGGAGAGAATGTCTTTCGATGACGCGAACCCGACGGACCTGAGGATGCGTCTGACGATAGCAGCGGGCGTGGCGTACTGGCCCAACTGCTTCCGTAATTCAATCGAGATGAGGTGGAGGTAATCGACTATCTCAAGTTCTTCCTTGCGGTATTCATTCAGTGTGCTTTCTTCAGCCTGACTGTACAAAAGAACCTTGCATATTGTGTCAATCTGGGCGTCAGTAACACCATGACCGAGTTTGAAGTTCTCATGTTTGAAGTACAAGACAAGAGCGTCGAAGAGCTTGTGCTCTATGGTTCTATCGATTGCAGATGTAAATGCCATATTAGTTATTTTCTTCTGCAGGATATTCTATAGTGACGCTATTGCCCGGGTCCTCCGAAAGTGGCACACTTCTTAAAGGATAAGGTTTGGGTTTATCTTGTTTTGCTTGTGATTTTTCAGTTGGCGTTGGCTCTTGTTTCTTTTCACTCATCTAGCACCTCCATATTTGACTCAGATGTTTTACTTCCAACCAATCTAATCGTTCCATAGCTTTTCGGTTTAGATGGTTTTAGGCCTTTTTGAACAGGTTCTGTGCCGTAGCTTTGCGGTTTGTCTTGACTATCACTACCCGAGTTCTGTTGTGAATTGTTCGCTCCCGAATCTTTTTCGCTATCACTCATTAGTTGACCTCCTTCATCAAGTGTTCATAGTGAGAATGACCAAAATAATAGTGCAGACAATAAGAATTATTGAGATAACAATCAATATCGTTCCTCTTTGGAAAACTTTAGCCATATAATCAACTATAGGTCGGTTAGCCTCTATGGCTTCATGATAGGTAGAAATCAGTCTGCTCTCAACTTCCGTTGCAGCCTTTTCTAACTCAGCATTAAATACAAGGGCATCAGATTTTATTCTCCTGAAAGTCTTCACTTTTATGACGTATATGAAAAGGCAGATCGCATAAATAATTATCAGTATTGACAATGTTAATAATCCTGAATTCAATTTCCAATAACAATTTTCCTCGATCGCTGTTCTAAAAAGAAAGATAATCGTCGTTAGCAAAATACCGGCAAGAGTCAACATCATTTGAACTTTCGTTGTAATAAATTTGTGCCTTCCTTCTTCAGCCTCAAATTCTTTTTGAAGGACATTCAAAACTGTTTTCACCGTCTCTGGATTATATTTTAACTCTTCTGCCATTTTGTCCTCTTAAGATATATCATATTGTTGGACTATGACTTCAATTTACTCACCGCCATATGATTTCATCTCTTCATCGCGAGCATTTCATTTGGGACAATGCGATAGTGTTTCTCGTCCTTGATCGATACCATACCTTCGCTGCGTTCGAACTCGAACAGGGCGATCAAGTCCCTCTCTACAAACTGGGCAGCAACCGGACGGCAGATGAGCGACGGAAATTTGGTCTTACAAACCGCCACATCTTGCTCGATTTGCACAATTCCTATCTGCTCATCCTTTCCCTTTGCCTGTACGGGGATGACAAACTGCCGAAACTGATGATCGAGTCCGATATAAATCTCATCTATTTCAGTCTGTCCCATGCCTCGAACGGTCGCTCGTAAATTGTTCTGAATCGAATAACAGGTCAAGTGCAAAAATGCATCGACAAGCCGATTAGACCGCAGAATGGCAAGTTGTAATTGCTTTTCATTCATCGCATACCGTCGCACAATTGGCGGCGTTGCATCGAGAATCATCGTCTTGGTATACATGGGATTTGGAGTAACGGGATAAGACCGACTCTTCGAGATTTGATGTTTTCCTCGCCCGATTGAGCGATTGTCCGTTTCGATCGTCCTTTCTCCTTCCGTGGTCATAACCTTCTCACCAGCCTTAACTTACCGCTTAATGAAAATCAGATTTCTCCTTCTAAAGATTCCAGTACAGTCATCTTTTCGAATTTGATCCCCTCAACTTCAAACGCAATTTCCCTGGCACGATTACGAAGCTCAACGCGTTTCTCAATCACACGCCGAGTCTCGTCAGCGATTTTCTTACGAATCTCAGTATTCTTTGGAATCGGCAGTACCACTTCAAACAAGCGCTTGCCCAGAGTGTCGATAATGTCACGGGTGAACTGCTTGGCGCGCATCTGTCGCCTTACTATCGGCGTGTTCAGGATAGCAAGCAACAGATAGGGATCAAGCTTTCCCTTGTCCTTAACGCGCAGCTTGTAGAGACCGCCACAGTATAGAATCTTCGTATCGTTTTCCGTCAAAATGCAGGAAGTGCCAACGAGGTAGGTTCCGTCACGAACTACAAAAATGTCCTCCGCTTGGACATCCTGTTTGTTTTCCTCATATATCTCATCGCTGACACTTTGTTTCGGATCACCCTTGAGTTCCCAGTTCGATATATCCGATGTCCGGATAAAAGGTATATGCCCCGTGCCATAGGCCATTTTGCCGATCTCGATTCCCGTATCCCAAGTGATAACGCTGTCTTTGAGTAGGTCATTCAGTGTTGCCAATTCATGCGTTCGTTTCAATCCTTTTAAGGTGTCATCGAGTTGCGGATCGTAATATTTCGGAATAAAAATACTGCCCTTAATATCCGACAGCGTTTGTATAAAACCCGGATTGCCGACCAACTCAGTCCGCCATAACCAGTCTTCGGGAACTGGAGCATCAAGACTTTTGAGTTGTCCTTCAACCCACAGGGGAATTTTGCGTATCCTTTCTCGAAGAGAAATTCGCTTGGTTATATTTAATTCCACTTCATGAGCAATGCGGACACGAAGGGACCTTTCTTTGGGTACGGGTATCATCAGATCAAGATACCTATTGCCGATAGTATCTATGATGTCCGCTGTAAATTGAGTTGAACGTATTTGCTGCTTAACTGTCGGCCCATTCAAGCAGGCCAGAAACAGATACGGCGAAATCGGTGATGCCTTAGTCAATCTAAACTTGAGGATGTGCGATTGATAAAGACATGGGAGATCATGTTTGGTAAGAAGGCAAGCTTGACCGATCAGATAGGTGCCGTCGCGTACAAAGAATATGTCACCTTCTCTCACGTCTTGCTTGGCAGAGTAGGCGGAGTATAGTTCCTCACTCACTCCATGTTTAGGATCAGCTTTGACTTCCCAATTGACGATATCAGAAGTTCTTATAAAGGGTATCTCGCCTGTTCCATATGCCATCTTTCCTATTTCATCACCAGTAGCAACGGAAAGATAACCGTCGTCTTTTAAATCTTTAACGGATAGTAGTTGATGCGTCGCTTTAAGTCTTCTGAGACGTGCGAATAATTCCGGATTGTAAAATTTCGGGATAAAAACGCCATTGCGAATTTTACTATTCGGCAGGGCAAATCCAAGATGGTCTTGTTGAATATTCACCATGAGCCGATGATCTCCTTGAATTTCTTGGTTACGAGCGGAATGTCATCAAGAAGGACTTCCTTTCCGTTTGAATCTTTGCGTATTGTCGGGTTGCCTCTTGAGTCATGTCCGCACCACTTGGCGTCTGCCATAAATATGTCCCAATCCTCTTCAGGCTGCGGCGGGGTATTCTCCAAGAACAAAACGCATGTCTTGGCATGGGTACCACCTTTTCCGCTTGTCTTGAAAAGCGGCTCGGGCATTGAAACGATGCCGCGTATCTTTACTTTTTTCTGCAGATGGGTTACGACATACTCGTAGGTTGGCATCCCGAATACTGCTTCAGGCAGCACTATGCCCAATCTCCCGCTCGGTTTCAATAACTGTAAGCATCGCTCCAGGAACAAGATTTGGGGCGGTTGGTCCTCATGAAGCGTCGTTGTTTTCTCCAACTCTTTTGTCTCTTTATTCCGCGTCCATTTGTGTCCGAAGTCGTATTGAGAAAGGGTCGCCTCGCCTTTGATGACGATTTTCTTGCCGAACGGCGGATTTGTGAGAATTACATCAAACTGATCCAGGCCGATTTTGTCGCGCATCACAGGATTCCATTCCTCCGGCCTGCTCAGAGAATTCGCGCAAAACACGCCCCCACGTCCGTCGCCTACAAGCGCCATGTATGCCTTGCAGACCTTCGCAAGAAACGAGTCTTTATCGATACCGCGAAAACAGTCTGTGGCGACTTCAACTTCACGTTTGAAAAGCTGTTTCTCCGTCCAGCCCCTGCGCTTGGCCTGGCTTCTGAGTTGCCGCCACACATGCTCCAACGCTCCGATTAGGAAACCACCTGAGCCGCAAGCAGGGTCGATGATCTTCTCTCCAGGCTTGGGGTCCAAGATCTCGACCATCATCTTGACAACGTTGCGCGGGGTGAAGAACTGGCCTTCTGCCCCGCGCAGCGCCGGCCCGATGAACACCTCGAAGGCGTCGCCAATAGCGTCGCGGTCAGCTTCCATGACACAGTAGTTCTGAAGCTCTCCGACCACGTAACAAAGACTGTCCGCGTCGAGGCTGATCGTATCGTTTTTGTCGAAGACATCTTCATATGTCGCGGTCTTGACACGCTCGAAAAGTTCCAGAATGCGTTCGCGAACCTGCTCAGATTTTTCTCCGACGCCTGCCCGGAATGTCACGGTTTGATCCTGGTCAGTTTCCTGCTCATCGAGGATTTTGCAGAACAGAATATTTATGATCTCCTGGGCCAGTGCCTCGTCACGGGTTATGCCCGTCGTCATGCCGGCAAGATGATTACGCAGATCGCGGAACACGGCCTTGAGGTTGGACGGTTTTTTCAGGTCTTTGCGCGCGAAGAGACCGATGTCCTCGATGCGTTGGCCGTGGCGCGGGATGTTGGGGAGAGGCGTATACGTGCGCGAGCCGTCCTTATGATGGATCTTGCGAAGATACTCATGCTCGTCGCCGTTGAACCATACGCCCACTTCGGCCGCGGACATATCCATGTAGAGCTTGAGTTGTTCTGCGCCGTCCTTACGGTACCTTTTCTTGCACTCGGCGACCATAAACAGGTCACTGTCTGTTTTCTTCGATGTATGAAAGACGGCTATATCAACCGGGTATGATTTTTCCACATCCGACGGGCGTTTCTTGACGCGGTGTTGAGGACGTGTCTGGATATGCGACTTCGGATAACCGAAATCTTCAACCAAACGCCGTGAAAGAACCTGGACTGCCTCGACCTCCTCAGGCGTGGCCCTGACCGGTTCATTGCTAATATAGTCGCGGATATGCCCGGCCTTCAGTTCACCGCCCGTTCTTATCTTTTTTGCAGTCATATCTCAGCTCACGCAGGCTCGGCATTTATTTATGAATAAACCCATTCTCACCTCTCCTCTGCCCTTGCCCAAATTCATTATTTGCCCATAAACTCCACGGCCTTCTTGAGGCCTTCACTGAAGGATTGGACGTCCTCTTCAAAGGCCATCACCCTTTTATGTTCATGGGACTCACCGACTTTCCGTGATTCATTAATCACCAGATACTTGGACCCGCTTGCTGACTCCTTGACATCGAAGAAATACGTGCGACTGCCCGCTTTCACTGTTTCCGAAAACAGTTCCTTCTTTTGTGTTGACATAAGATATTCCCCTCCTTAGCTTTTCAATTGATTCAATTGAAGCATAAAGAAAGATGTTTGTCAAGAAATATTTTTGAGTAGATGGATCCTGAATCGAGTTCAGGATGACGATGTATTCACACTTCCGGGAGCATGATGTTAATCTGGGCGCCGGGGAAGGGCGTGAGGTCGAATTCCTTCTCCTTTCCTCTTGACCAATTCGGAATGATCGAGAGCTTTGCGGTCCCCGACCGGAGCGAGAGTCTCCCTTTCCAGTGGGTGACGAACTTTCTCACCGCGGCGAGTCCGTGCCCTCTTCCTTCATCGGTAAAACGCGACGCGCCCTGAAGCAAGGCTTTTTCTATTGCATGGAGGTCGTTTCTCAGGAGGAACCTGTGCGAGAGGGAATTCCTGAACCCCATCCCGGTGTCCATGACGGCGATCTTGACGACATTCTTCTTGAGCTTCTGGAAATGGTACTTCTGTATTCCCACGAAACCCTTGTCTCCGCTGTGCTCGACGATGTTCTGGCATACCTCCGAAAGGGCCACAATAAAGCCGTCGATCGCTTTTTCTCCGTAACCGAGATGGCGCGCAAGGATCGCCTGCGCCCGTTCCTTCACCTTTGCGGCAATAAAGTGGATATCGTCGGATTTTTCGATGGGGGTGATTTCGAGGAGAACGTCGGAGTAGGACTTTCTCAGATACTTTGCAGGCAGATGCGGGTTCGGGGGATCGAGAGTGAAATAGCGGGGGGCAAGGCGAAGGAAATCCATTCGTTCGAGATACTTGAGGACTTCTTCCGAGCGGGGAAGGACAAGGGTTCTCCCGGCGCCCGGCTGTTTAAGGACCTCTCCGATCTCGAGGAGCCCGACCATTCCGCAGGGATCGATAAAGGAAATTTCCCCCAGGTCTATCATCCGGGAAATGCCGAAGCACTGCAAAAAACGCTCGAAGGTCTCTTCCGTCGCTTGGAGCATGAATCACGCGTCACCCTCTGAAATTTCCGTACGGACGACCGCAAGAATCGCCGAATGCGGCACGATCAGATATTTTTTTCCTTCGAATTCGATTTCGACCGCGGCTTCTTTCAGGAAGATCGCGTAATCCCCCTCAGCGGCCTGAAGGGGAATGTACTTCAGGTTCATGCGTTTGTTCGAGAACCAGGGCTCTTCCATGACCAGATTGGGATCATGTACCGGATATCCCGGGCCGGCCTTCACGATATGGCCTCCCATCACCTTCTCTTTTTCCTTTACCGTCGGGGGAAGGTAAAGCCCTGAACTCGTCTTGTCCATTCTCTCATCAGGGTCGACGAGGACCCTGTCGCCGACGACGACGAGCTGTTTTTTCGCCTTCATAAGGTCTTCCGGCAGGATTCCGTCAGCCGGCGGAACCCGTCGTCTTTCTCGCATGCCCGCCTCCATGAGCAGGCGATGCAGTAAGTGTCGTACCACGTCCGGAAAATGTCGGGCAGTCTGTGTTTCGTCTCATTCCATTTCACCTTTGCGCCGTGAGAAAGACGAAGCAGGGCGAGCGCCTTTCTGTCCATTTCCGCGATGCCCTCTTCTGCAGTATCGCTGTACCGGCATCCGGCGCGGTCGAGATAGGGGCACTTCCTGCAGACGTCGTCTCCGCCCCTGCGGACCTCCGTCTCACCGTTCTCCGCGCTCCGGAGGACTTCTCTGAGGTTCTGGACAAACTCCTCATTATATCCCTCGCCGTGGAAGAAATGGAGGCATATGAGATGATGTCCTCTAAGACCCGGCATAGGCTCCCCAAAAACCGGCAATCATAGAATTCGCGAGGCCGCCGACTGTTCACCAGAGCGCAAACTAAAGTTTGCCGCTACCATATCTCTTGAACCAAGGGTAGCACATTGGGCAGGCAGGCGAAAAATCCTTGTACGACACCTTGGAAGAAAGACCCTTCTGAAGAGCCCGAGAAAAAGAGCCATCGTACAGGAGTAAACACTACCCATATAATTGTCATGTCGATTAGAAGGATCTTGAGTATGCCCGCCCAATGCCATGGCTATTACTAAGGAGTTCATATGTATACGAGCACTATTTGTCATTCCCGCAAGCGGAGCGCGTCCGGAATCTCTCTGAAAACGAAGAGATCCCGCCGAGGCGGGACCGGACAAGCCGGATTGACACGATACGCAGCCATGTCTCTTACTTTCGATCTCATTGTTATGTTATCCCCGCCCTGCCTGCTCTTTTGTGTAGGGCAGGAGACCGCCCCTCATAATCAGGTTCTTCTCCCTCTCATTGAGGTTGGACGTTGCCCCGAAGGCGTACCCCTTGGTGAGGTTTTCGATGGTGAAACCCTTTCCCGCAAAAAGTGAGTTCACGACCTCCCTGATCACGAGCCTGTCCCCCTTTTCGATCTTCCCGTAATCCTCCGGGCTGAGAATAAGGGGCAGGATGCCGAAATTTATGAGGTTCGACCGGTGGATCCTCGCAAAAGACTTTGCGAGGACCGCCTGGAGGCCGAGATACATCGGCGCCATGGCGGCATGCTCCCTTGAGGAGCCCTGACCGTAGTTCTCTCCCCCCACGACGATCCCGCCGCCTTTCCCCTTCGCCTCGTTCGCGCGACTGCTGAACGACTCGTCGATATTCCTGAATACGAACTGCGAGATGGCAGGGATGTTGGACCTGTAAGGGAGGACCTGAGAGCCGGCGGGCATAATGTCGTCGGTCGTTATGTTGTCGCCGAGTTTCAGCAGGACCTTCGCCTCGATCGTATCCCTCAGCGGCTCTTTCACCGGGACTTCTCTGATGTTCGGTCCCTTCACGATCTTCACGCCCGAACCACCCGTCTTGGCCGCTTTGGGAGGGATGAGAAAACTCCTGTTGATCAGATATGCGTGCGGCTCCCTGACGGCCTTCATAGCGACGCCGGATTCCCGGGGGTCCGCAATCTCCCCCCGCAGTGCAAATACCGCACAGGACACTGGGCTTGCGAGATAGACATGCGCGTCTTTCGTGCCGCTCCTCCCCTCGAAATTCCTGTTATAGGAACGGACCGATACCTGGCCAGACCCCGGAGCGCCTCCCATGCCGATGCAGGGCCCGCAGGAGGCTTCGAGCATCCTCGCCCCGGCGGCGATCATATCGGCAGCCAGGCCTTCCCGTGCCATCATCTCATATACCTGCTTGGAGCCGGGATTTACGAGAAGGTTGACCCCCTCCGCAACGGTCTTTCCTTTTAGCACCGAGGCCACCGCCTTCATCGTCTGATATGAGGAATTCGTACAGCTTCCGATGCAGACCTGATCGACCCTCGTACCCGAAAGGCTTGCGATCGGAACTACCCTGTCCGGGCTGTGGGGCTGCGCAATCAGCGGTTCTATCGAGCCGAGGTCGATGTCGATCCTGTCCGCGTAGCGCGCCCCCGCATCCGCCGAAAGGTCCTGCCAGTCTGAGGACCTTCCGGCCGCCGAGAGAAAAAAGAGCGTCCTTTTGTCGCTCGGGAAGACCGAGGTTGTCGCGCCGAGTTCCGCTCCCATGTTCGTGATCGTTGCGCGCTCGGTGACGGCAAGGTCTTTCACTCCCGGGCCGCCGTACTCCATGATCTTCCCGACGCCGCCTTTCACCGTCAGCCGTCTCAGTATTTCGAGTATCACGTCCATGGCGGTCACCCAGGGTCTCCGGAGTTTCCCCCTGAGGTGTATCTTTATGACCCGGGGCATCGTAATCTCGAACGGAGAACCGGCCATAACCGTGGCGGCGTCGAGCCCTCCGACACCGATGGCGAGCATGCCGACGCCTCCTCCCGTCGGCGTGTGGCTGTCCGTGCCGAGCGCGATTTTGCCCGGCGCTGCGAATTGTTCAAGGTGCACCTGATGGCAGATGCCGTTGCCCGGCCTCGAAAAGTGCGCGCCGAATTTCGCAGCCGCGGTCCGGAGGAACTCGTGATCGTCGGCGTTCATGAAGTTCGACTGGACCATATTATGATCGACGTAGGAGACGGCAAGGGGGACCCTTACCCTGTCTATGCCGATAGCCTCGAACTGGAGCCACGCCATCGTTCCGGTCGCGTCCTGTGTATACACCTGGTCGACCTTCAGCCCGAGCGCGCTTCCCGCCTCCAGGTCTCCGTACACTGTATGTGCCTCCAGTATCTTCTCAACGATATTCTTTCCCACCATTACCTCGCTTCTTCTATTCGACATGCAGGTCGGCCGCTGTTGTCCATGACCAGTTTTTTATTATATAATACTATTTTCCGAAGAGAAAAGAATTTTCGGTCCGGGAGAAGGGCATGCACTTTTTCAACTACAGAAAAGGCGTGTTATATGCTGAGGACGTTCCGGTAAAAGCGATCGCAGAGGCATGCGGAACGCCGCTTTATATTTACAGCTACGGCACGCTCCTGAGGCATTTCAAGGCCTATGACGACGCCTATGACGGCATTCCCCGCATCATCTGTTTTGCCCTCAAGGCAAACTCCAACGTCTCCGTACTCAGGGTGTTTGCGAAAAACGGCGGCGGTGCAGATGTCGTGTCGGGGGGGGAGATATTCAGGGCGCTGAAAGCGGGCATTCCGCCGTACAAGATCGTCTACGCCGGGGTCGGGAAGACGGAGAGGGAAATCCGCTATGCCCTGAGGTCGAAGATACTGATGTTCAACGTGGAGTCTGAGAATGAACTCGTCGAGATAGACAGGATCGCGGGCCTCATGAAGGTCAAGGCTCCGGTCTCCCTCAGGGTGAACCCGGACATCGATCCCGGGACGCATCCCTATATTTCTACGGGACTGAAAAAACATAAGTTCGGCATCCCCATCGAGAAGGCCTTCGCCTACTACCGGCTTGCCGAGCGTCTCGAACACACGAAGGTCGTCGGCATCCACAAGCATATCGGTTCGCAAATTACGAAGGTCTCTCCCTTTGTTGAGGCGCTGAAGAAGACGCTCCTCCTTGTCGACGAACTCGGCAGGCATGGGGTGCAGATCAGGTATCTGGACATCGGAGGCGGTCTCGGAATTACCTATAGGGACGAAGAGCCCCCTGTACCGCGGGACCTTGCAATGGGGCTTGTCCCGATGCTGAAGGACCGGCAGCTTACGCTCATTATGGAGCCCGGCCGGTCGCTTGTCGGAAACGCGGGCATACTCGTGACAAAGGTGCTCTACCTGAAGCGCGGGGAGGAAAAGGAGTTCGTGATCGTGGATGCGGGGATGAACGATCTCATAAGGCCCTCATTCTACGGCGCGTATCATCGTATCCAGCCGGTTGAAAAGAAGAAGAGGAAGAGTATCCTCGCCGACATCGTAGGCCCGATATGCGAGTCGGGGGATTTTCTCGCGAAGGAAAGGGAGATGTCCGGCGTGAAACAGGGAGAGTATCTTGCGGTGATGTCGGCAGGCGCCTACGGGTTTACGATGAGCTCGAATTACAACAGCAGGCCGCGCGCGGCCGAGGTGATGGTGAAGGGAAAGAGGTTCGCCCTCGTGAACACAAGAGAGACATACAGGGACCTTATACGGGGAGAGGTCGTTCCCCGGTTTGTGTAAGGAGGAAAAGAGTCCTTCTCATGAGACTGAAATTCACGAAAATGCACGGTCTGGGGAATGATTTCATTCTCGTAGACTCGCGACACGTCGAGCTTCCAAACCTCCCCGCGCTTGCCCGGAAACTTTGCCGCAGGCGGTTCGGCGTCGGCGCCGACCAGCTTCTGCTGCTATACTCTTCGAATCTCGCCGATTTCAGAATGCGGATATTCAACGCCGACGGCAGCGAGGTCGAGATGTGTGGAAACGGGATCAGGTGCGTTGCGAAATATATCTGGGACAGGAAACTTTCGGAAAAGAGGGTGATCGAGGTCGAGACCCTGGCAGGCATCGTGAGGCCGGAGAAGGCCGGGGGTCTTGTGAGAGTGGACATGGGCGAGCCGATTTTCGATCCGGAGAAAATACCCGTACAGATCGTTCAGGGTTCCACGTTCAAGGTTCAGAGTTCGGGGAAAGGAAACGCAAAAGGCGAGACCAAAGATGTGCAGGCGGTTATCGATTATCCGCTGCGGATCGGGGACAGGGAATTCAGGATGGCCTTCGTCTCGATGGGAAACCCCCATGCGGTGATCTTCGTCGAAGGCGTAGAGGCGTTCCCTGTGGCAGAGTACGGGCCTGCGATCGAAAACCACCCCCTTTTTCCCAAGAGGACGAATGTGGAGTTCGTTGAAGTCCTGAACACGTCCGAGATAAGGATGCGGGTCTGGGAAAGGGGCTCGGGAGAGACGATGGCCTGCGGGACCGGGGCCTCGGCTTCCGCCGTCGCGGCGCATCTGAAGGGACTCACCGGAACGAAGACGACGGTGCACCTGAGCGGCGGGGATCTGAGCATCGAGTGGGCGGGAGACAACCACGTCTATATGACAGGTCCTGCCGTGGAGGTGTTTGACGGAGAAACAGCGTTGTGAATACTGACGGGTACGGGTCGCGAAAGAGTCCGTCTGAGAGCGGCAGAGCACGCAGGGAGTCGAATTCCCGGAAGGAGGAGTACATGTTTAGTGGCTCTATCGTTGCAATTGTCACGCCTTTTAAGGGCGGAAAAGTGGATGAGAAGGCACTGGAGAACCTTGTGGAATGGCACATCGCCTCCGGCACGGATGCCGTTGTCCCCTGCGGGACTACGGGAGAATCGGCGACCCTCGAGTATGACGAACACTACAGGGTCATCGAGCTGGTGATCAGGACGGCGGACAAGAGGATTCCGGTCATTGCCGGGACAGGGGCGAATTCGACGGACGAGACGATCATGATGACGAAAAAGGCGAAGAAGCTGGGGGCGGACGGCGCGCTCCTCGTCGCTCCTTACTATAACAAACCCACTCAGGAGGGTCTCTACCGGCACTATAAGGCGGTCGCCGAGGCGGTGAAAATGCCCCTGGTCCTTTATAACGTTCCGGGAAGGACGGCGGTGAATATCCTCCCCCCCACTGTAGCGAGACTTGCCGAGATAGAGAATATCGTCGCTATCAAGGAGGCGACGGGCGATATGAAGCAGGTGAGCGAAGTCATACGTTTGTGCGGCGACAGGATAACCGTTATCTCCGGTGATGACTTCACCACGCTGCCTCTGCTTGCGCTCGGAGGGAAGGGCGTTATTTCGGTCACGGCGAATATCGCGCCCCGCGAGGTATCGGACATGTGCAGGCTCTGGAACGAAGGGAAGTACGAAGAGTCGAGGGCGCTGCATTACAAACTGGAACCCCTGAACCAGGCAATGTTCATCGAGACGAACCCGATCCCTGCGAAAACAGCCCTTGCGCTTATGGGAAAGATCAGGGAGGAGTTCAGGCTTCCCCTTTGCGAGATGTCGGACGCGAACAAAGAAAAGCTGAAAAAGACGATGAAGGGTTTCGGTTTGATCAGATAGAAACCGGACATATACTAATACGTTCGTTAGTAGGATGTCATTCCCGCTTGTCGGGAATCCTTCTTAAGAGAGACTCCGGTCAAGCCGGAGTGACATTCAAAGGTATCCTACTTATGTTCCCCTTAGTAAGTGCAATGACGGCCCCCTCTCCGGCGGAGAGGGCCTTTTTATCTGTGTCTTCTATCCCTCAGCCTGAAGATTCCGGGTCGCTTCCTTGTTCTCAGAATTTCCTTTCCTGACAGATAGTTCTTTTTGCACGGCCGGCTGTGAGTCCATTTTATGAAACACTGGGACTTCCGTCTGCCGGGTTCAAAGGGTTTGCTGCATCTCTCATTCTCTCATAAATTCGATTTTGTCACCTGTGTGACGGTATTCCCTTGGACTATCTGATAGCTTTGTCAATAAGAGAAGGGAAAGAGAATGAAATTCAGAGGTTAAGACTTCTCTTCCCGACTTATCTCTTCCGGGCTGCATTCCTCTATTCTGAAATGGCGCACTTGTACTATCAGACGAGATGTCTGGAGGTAATGTATGTGGGATCTGGGATGGTTTGGGTACATTAGTTTTGATTTGCCTTTTTTTTCCGCGCTGATGAGCATTATTCTCATAAACCTGATCCTCTCGGGAGACAATGCGGTGGTTATCGCCCTCGCTGTCAGGTCTCTTGAAAGGAAGCAGAGGAAATGGGGTATCATCCTCGGTTCGGGGGCGGCAGTAGTCCTGAGGGTGGTCCTGACTTTTTTTGCTGCGAAACTCCTCCTGATTCCCTATCTCAAGATCCTGGGCGGGGCACTCATCGCATGGATTGCGGTGAAACTCTTTACCGAAGGCGCATCGGAGGACAAGGTTCACGAAGCATCGAACATTGTCCAGGCTGTCAAGGTCATCTGCATCGCCGACCTGGTGATGAGCATTGATAATGTCCTTGCCGTGGCGGGCGCATCAAAGGGGAATATGTTCCTTCTCCTTTTCGGTCTCGGCTCAAGTATACCACTGGTGGTCGGCACGAGCACCCTGCTGTCAATGCTCATGGATAAATATCCTGTAATCATTTATATCGGTGCTGCCGTCCTGGGCAAAGTTGCATGAGATGATGATAACCGATCCGTTCATGGTGAAGACATTCCATCCCGGGCACTACGTGGAATATGCGGTTGAAGGGTTATGTGCTGTGAGCGTTATTGTGGTGGGGAGGCTCTTGATGAAGGCGAAGAAGTGCACGGAGCCGGGACTGCTTCATGAGCGTGACGAGCGAGACCTGCAAGCGGCAGCTTCCGTAGACGATGAGTAATTTTTGCGACGATGACAGGGATGCGATCAATGACGACGGCAGTGAGCACGCGCCGTGCATCTATCATCGACCCGGCAGAGGGAAGCACGAGCAAGTCTGCGCGGTAGTCCGCCCGCGCAAATCCCCGTCTTTTCTTCTTCAATACTTTTTCACGAAAACGCTACGCTGCCTGAGCTTAGGTTGTGTCACCGGCGTGACATGCTTTTCCCGGATTATCTGATAGCGTAAGAAGGGGAAGGGGGGCGCATGGCTGACTGCTTTGACGACAGCAGCGGCAGAAAGGGGTGATTATGAAGATATTGATCGCATATGACGGGTCGGAGCAGGCAGATAAGGCCCTGAAAGAGGCGTTCGATATCGCCGGAAGGACAGTCGGCGCGTCCATTACGATCGTAACCGTGATCCCCGATCTCTGCATCGGAGACGTCTCCGCGAGCGAATGTGAAGCAATCATGAAGGTTATGGACGTCGATGCGGAAGGCTCAGTGAAAAAGGTAGCCGGGAGATCGGCAATGAAAGGAATCGCGGCGGAGCACATCATCAGACACGGCAATCCTTCCGAAGAGTTACTTCGGGCGGCTGACGAGATCGGGGCAAACCTCATAGTGATCGGTTCTCACGGGAAGCACGCTACCGAGAGGTTTTTCTTCGGGAGTGTTTCCATGCGGGTCATGGAGCATTGTGGGTGTAATGTTCTGGTAATAAAATAGCGAGACGGGAGAATGATTCTCCCGGAGAAACGGAGGGAAAGATGAAGAGGGTTGCGGTTTTTTTCCTGGCTTTGCTGTTCTTTATCCCGGCTGCCGGTCACGCCGCCGAAATCAGGTTCGGCCTGCTTCCGAGGCTTCCCGAGAAGGAACTCCGCGATATGTTCACCCCGCTTGCGCAATACATCGAGAAAGAGACCGGGATGAAGGTCACGCTGATAATCCCGAAGGATTTCTCCACATACACCCGGCAGGCGATAGCGGGGGATTTCGATATCGGGTTCACGAACCCAAATATCTACATTGACACCAAAAAGGCGGTCCCGCAGATCGAACCGCTCGCCATGGCTTCGGAACCGGGGATAGGCACCAAATTGAAAGGGGTCTTCATAGTCGCCGAAGACAGTCCTATCAAATCCATAAAGGAACTGAAAGGGAAGAAGGTCAGTTTCGTCGATCCCGGCTCTGCCGCCGGCTATACTGCCCAGATGCTCGAGCTGAAGAAGGTCGGGATTACAAAGAATGATATGAGGATCTCCTTTGCCGGAAAACCTCCGAAGGTCGGGGAAGCGGTGAGGGACGGAAAGGCTGATGCGGGCGGCATGCCGGAGTCGGTTTTCAAGAAACTGGCTTTTGCGGACATGATGAGGGTAATCGGGAAAACGATCGACCTTCCCAACTGGCCTGTCCATACAACAAAGAGGACGGACAAAATCGTGGCATCTAAGGTGAAAAACGCCTTCCTGAAGCTCAAGCCCCTCTCGGCGCAGGCCGACAGGGCGTTGAAAAAGGCAAACCTTGAAGGATTTGTCCCGACGACGGACAAAGACTTTGACCTGATGAGGGAAGCGGCAAAGGCGGCGGGGACTTTTTAGCAAGGGCGAAGTAAAATGAAAAAGGAGAAGAAGATGGAAGAAAAGGGTTCTGCTGAAGAAACATTCTTGGAAGAGAAGATGAAGGCCATTGAAGAGGCGGAAGAGAAGGAGGTGGGCAAGCCTAAGATGGCGATATTTGGACTAATACTCGCCTTTGCTATCCTCTGTCTATGCCATTTCGGTCCAACCCTTCCCGGCTTAAGGCCCACTTCCCAATCTGTTTTGGGCGTCTTTCTCTGGTTCATCACTATTATGGTTACAGACGCCCTTCCAAAGGCTATTGTGGGTTTTTCAGCCCCGTTGCTCGTTGTACTGTTTGCCGGAATCAAACCGGGTGTGGCTTTCAAGGCATTTTCGACCGACATATTCTTCCTGGCAGGCGGGGCTTTCGTAATTGCAGGCATCATGATGGGAACGCCTCTCGGGAAAAGAATCGCCATGACGATAGTCACTAAGATGAAGTCAAGCAAGGTAACAAGAATTCAGACAGGCCTTGGACTGGCAGACGTAGCTGTCGGCTCAGTTCTGCCGACTGTTTCTGAAACCGCGCTTTTTTTGCCTGTTACCAAGGCTATCGGCACATTGATGAATGGAAAAGAACATCTGCCCGAGGTTAAAAGGATCAATACCGCCCTGCTGCTCCAGACACCCGGATTGACACCCCTTTTTACCGGTGTGTGTATTCTGACGAGCCACTTTCCGAATGTAATATTGGCTGGTCAACTTGAATCGGAAGGGATCTATATTTCATGGATGAAGTGGTTTTGGCTTAACCTTCCTCTCTGGGGACTCCTTCCTATAATGTTCTGGTACGTTTTCACCTACTTCAAGCTGTGGAAGCTCGAAATACCGGGCGCAAGAGAAGAGCTTCCGAAACTTGCGAAAGAATTAGGCAAGATAAGTCCGGGAGAGGTCTGGGCGGTTGTCTGTATTTTGACAGGCCTGGTCCTCTGGATGACGGAGGGATTGCACCACATAAAATCGGGAATGGTGGCATTAATAACAGCGGCATTGCTGTTCATGCCCTGGGGGAAGATCGATTTCAAGAAGGTGAATCAACATATCATGTGGGACACCTGGGTGTTGCTTGGGGGCGCAATCTCTTTGGGCACCATACTGTATGATGTGGGAACTGTAGCTTGGCTCTCCAACATTATCGTAGAGCCGATACGAGGTTTAGGTCTTCCGACCCTTCTCATGATGGGTGTTCTCGCAGTTGCGCTGCAGATAGCAAGGGCCGGGATAGTGAGCGCTGTTGCGATGGGCACAGCCTTCATCCCTTTATTGGTCGGGATGGCCAAAACACTTAACCTCAATATATTGCCGTTCTCTTTAGTTCTGACAAACTGCCTGAGTTATGCGTTCTTCCTGCCGATATCCATCACTGCATTCCTCATCGCCTGGGGCGCTTCAGGGGCATCGGGATGGACGGCGGTCAGGTTCGGGACCGGGCTTTCGGTAATAGCGAATATTTATGTCTTGGTCGTCCAGACTGCCTGGCTTTCGTTGATAGGGTATCCGCTATAATCCCGTAAGAACCGGCCGGTGGCTCCTTTGATAGAGGTCTGGTCAAAGTTGGGAGACTGAAGCTCCCAACTTTGTTTTTATGGGGGATTTAGAGTATTCTTTGATTGAGGTCCGCGGCGGAAAACATAAACGGAGCAGCTATTGGAGAAGAAATGGTATTTGGACAGGATTGACCTCTTTAGCGAATTGTCTGAAGAGGACATCGGATTCCTTATGAAGAATGCGGTCAGGAAAAGCGTTGAGAAAGGTTCCTGTGTCTTTTCATCGGAGGACCCCGTGGATGCCGTTTATCTCATTCAGGCGGGGACGGTAAAGATTTATGATCTTGCCGAAAGTGGGAGGGAGTCGATCTTCTGGTTTCGTTATCGGGGTGAGTTTTTCGGTCTTGCCGAGGCCTTTGGAGGAGAAGAGCGGATGTGTTTTGCCGAAGCGGTGGAGCCCACTACGATATTTCTGATAAAGCGTACAGTCTTTGAAGAGCTGATACAGAGGAATCCCAGAATAGCCTTGATAGTGATAAAGATCCTGGCTGCCAGAATGAGGCGCCTCGGTGTGTCCCTGAATGCATTACACTTTCAGGACCTCAGAAGCCGGCTGGCCCAGCTTCTTCTGAGCCTTGGAGATCTCTGCGGGGTGGAGACTGAAGGGCGAATAACGATCGAAAGAAAGTTTACCCATCAAGAGTTGGCAGACATGATCGGCGCCACCCGTCAGAGGGTCACCGAGGCATTGAATAACTTCGTTAAGGACGGCTCAATCCGGTGCAGCGGCAAAAAAATGGTAATTCTCGATCCGCAAAAGCTCTCCAAGATGCTCCGGTCCATAGATTAGTTTCCCCCGCGCCCGATACTTTTCTTTCATGTCCTTTACGGGACAGACTTTCCTGAAGAAAAAAGATACTCTTAGCTAAAGATAGAAAAGTTTTCATCAAAAGGAGGAGAAAATGGCTCAGACGATTCCGAAAGACTTCAACGAGATTCAGTCAGAGATGATTGAAACAGACTTGCTGATCGTCGGTGGAGGCAATGCCGGTTGTTTCGCCGCTGTCGAGGCAAAGACAAAGAACCCCTCCCTGAAGGTCACCATCATGGAAAAGGCGCACATCAGCAGAAGCGGCGCAACAGCGGCCGGCATGGATGCGATCAATACGTATCTCCGTACGGACAAGGGGGAGACCCCGGAAAGTCTCGTGAAGTGGAGCCGGGCGCAGGTAGGCGGAGGACCCATCCGTGAGGACCTCGCCCTGAGTAATGCGAAGATATTGAACGAGACGGTCGATATGCTCGAAGAATGGGGACTCCCTTTCGTCAAAGACGAGGAAGGACACAAACAGCTCAGGGGACGCTTCGATGTTTCGATCCACGGCGAGCAACTCAAGCCGATAATGGCGGAAAAGGCCATGGAAATGGGAGCGCAGGTTCTCAACCGCGTGGTGGCCACAAATTTATTAATGGATGGTGACAGGTGTATCGGCGCCATGGGTATCGGGGTGAGGGATGGAAAGTTCTACGTGATCCGCGCCAAAGCGACCATCGTTTCGACCGGCGGGGCCTGCGGCATTTATAAATCGCCGACGACCGATTACTCCGGCGCACATCATCAGACATGGATGTGTCCCTTCAATGTCGGAACAGGCTACGCGATGGGTATCCGTGCCGGCGCCGAGATGAGTTCTCTCGAACAGAGATGGGTGGCGACCAGGACAAAGGATTTCAGCGGGCCGGTCGATACGCTTTCCGTGGCCTTCGGATGCCTTATCACCAATGCCAAAGGCGAGCGTGTAATGCAGGTCCGGTATGCCGACAAGGGGGGAGACAAGGCCGCCCGATTCTACCGTCTCAATGCGCCCATGACGGAGTGGCTCGAGGGAAGGGGACCCACCTATGTGGATACCACTGTGTTGAGCCAGGAAGATGCAAAGGATTTAAGGGAAGACCTCCTCAACGAGCGACCGAGTTTTGTGTTGTTTTTGGCCAGCCGCGGTCATGATATCACAAAGGAGCCCGTAGAGATCTACGGCAGCGACCCCTACATTGTCGGCGGTCATACCGGCAGCGGTTACTGGGTGGATATCAACAGGATGACTACTACCCCCGGGCTTTTCGCGGCAGGAGAAACAGCTGGGGGCAACCCCAACAAGTTCGTCGGCGGATGCGGGGCCGAAGGGCGACTGGCAGCGAGAGGCGCTGTCGAGTACGTAAAGAACGTCAAGCTGCCTGCCCTCGATAAGGCACAGGTCGAAAAAGAGAAAGAACGGGTTTTTGCTCCTCTTTTGAGGGGACCTGAGTATGACGGAGTTACCGGTATAGAGATGGAAGAGCGGATGCAGAGGCTGATGGACGAGTATGCAGGGGGAATTCACCAGTTTTACAGGATGAATGAGGAGAGGTTGGACCATGCGCTCAAAAACCTTAAGATGCTCAAGGACCAGACGAAATACCTCTATGCAAAGGACCTTCACGAATTGATGAATGCCCTCGAGGTCATTGATCGTCTCGATGTGGCAGAGGTCCTTGTTCATCATCTCAAATACAGGAAAGAGACCCGCTGGCCGGGATGGCAGACCCGTATGGATTATCCTGACGTGGACCCGAAACTCGACTGTTTTGTGGAAAGCAGACGGGACCAAAAGACCGGAGAAATCCAGATGTCTACACGTCCCTATGAGCAAATAATTCCGGGCGATAGAACAAAACCCTAAGAAAGGAGGAGAATAAATTATGCCGCCGAAAGTAGACCGTGAAAAATGTGATGGCTGCAAAGCCGAGAAAGAGTCTCTCTGTGAACAGGTCTGCCCTGGGGACCTTATGCATCTCGGCGAAGACCAAAAGGCCTTTTGCAGGATGCCGCGCGATTGCTGGGACTGTATGTCCTGCATAAAGGCATGCCCCAAGGGAGCGCTTGAGACCAGGATTCCCTATCAATTGGGATATCATGTGGCAAGGCTCATCCCGATGATGGGAACGAACACAATCACCTGGACATGTATAGACCTTAACGGAAAGGTTGAGAGGTACCAGTATAGAAACCGGGGCAGCGACGATTAATGGAGAAGACGAAGGCTCCGTCCAAAATCGGCTTATTTATATTCGATCCGGGGGGAGGACTTGCCCGGGCAGTTGATCTTGGAACAGTCGTCCAGAAACTGATCAAGATGAAGAATGTGAGCCGCTGTGAGGTGATAGCGGACATATGGTCGGGGTTCCTCGTGTCGGTGAAGGAAGACCTCAAAGCGGGTAACCTGAACAGGCTCCTGTGGGTGGGCAGGTTCTCCCCCTATCAGGAAAAGATAATCAAGGCCGAACTTTCCGCCGAAGGACTTAACCCTTACCTGCACGAATGGTGCGATGTGGAGGAGCAGGGGGTCGGCAAGGAAGGACCGGATCGTGCCGTGCAGACGCAGAAGGTCATGATGCTGGTTCAGATGGCGGTTGGGAGGGCCCGTCTCATCGAGGCCCTCGAGCCCGTGAGCCTTCCTGCCGTTGACGCCGTTCTCATTATAGGGGCGGGGGTGGCCGGACTCCATGCCGCCTCCTCCCTCGTAAAGCTCGGCAAGAGGGTGTATCTGGTAGAGAAGGAAAGCGGCGTCGGGGGGAAGGTTGCGTCCCTCCACAGGCTCTACCCGCGGATCTGCGATCCCCGTTGCGGATTGGAATTCGAGATCGAAAAACTCAGGGGATCGAACAAGTTGGAACTCCATACTCTCTCGCGGGTAAAAGGTCTCGATGGCGGCCCGAGGAACTTCGAGGTGAAGATAGAGAAAGCGCCGCGGTATGTCAGCGAGGAAAGGTGTAACGGCTGCGGTAAATGCGCTGAGGTATGCCCTGTGACCATACCCGACGATTCGACATCACATCTTCCTCAAAATCCGCATCAGTCAGGGAAAAAGGCGATACATTCTCCGACCCCAATGGCCTTTCCCTCCGCCTTTGTAGTAGAGCGTCGGTACTGCCCGCCGCAATGCAGGGAATGTGTGAAGGCATGTCCGACCAATTCGGTGGACCTCGAACAAACCCCTTCGGACATGACCCTGCGGGCGGGAGCGATCATTGCCACGACAGGTTGGGACCCATACCCCCTGTCAAAGGTCGAGGAATACGGATACGGACTTTATCCAAATGTGATAAGCAATCTTGAAGCAGAGCGCCTGCTCGAAAACCCTCCGGAGCTTAAAGAGGTTGGTTTCATACAGTGCGCCGGAAGCAGGGACGAAAAACACCTCAACTACTGCTCTTCTGTTTGCTGTTCCGTTTCTCTGAAGCAGGCCCTCTCTCTGAAGGAAAGACTTCCCAATTCGCGCTTCTCGATATTTTATCAGGACATAAGGACGCCGGGTTTTGACGAGGAGCTTTACCAGCGAGTGAAGTCTCTCGACAAGGTAATATTTATCCGCGGGCTCCCCTCGACCGTCAAACCCGACGGAGAAAATGGGAGACTCAAGATAAGGGCCGAGGACACTCTCTCCGGCAAGGAGGTAACCCTCAGTCTCGATCTGCTGGTGCTTGCAGGGGGTATGGCCCCTTCAGGAGGCACCGGGGAGATAGCAGAACTCTTCAACCTTCCCCGAAACAATTTCGGGTTTTTTGAATCGCATCTCCAATGCCATCCGGAAGAGAGCCAGAGGGCCGGAATCTATGTGGGCGGCGCCTGTCGCGGGCCGATGAATGTTGGGCAGTCCATTGAATCAACTCATCGGGCGATGGTCGAAGCGCTGCAGTTTATCGACGGGACATTTCTTGTTGAACCCACGCACCCCCTGGTTGACAAGACCAAGTGCGACAAGTGTAAGCGCTGTATGGAGGACTGTCCTTTTTCGGCGTATTACTTCGACTCCGAGGGGTTCCCGACCCCCGACCTTGCAAGATGTCGCCAGTGCGGAAACTGCATGGGAACCTGCCCTTTGACCGCCATATCTCTCCGTCATTTCACGATCAAACAGACTGCGGCCCAGATCCAGGCGATTAAGGTATCTTCGCTGCCGAAGGAAGAGCCCGTTATCCTCGCCTTTCTCTGTAAGAACGATGCCTATCACGCGGCGAGGGAAGCGGCTGATTCCGATGCCGTGATCCCTGCGAATGTCTTTTTTATAAAAGTCCCCTGCGCCGGCTCGGTAAACAACGCCCTCCTGGCCGATGCCCTCTCTTTCGGTATCGACGGCATTTTGATCGCCGGCTGCAAAGACGGCCAGTGCCACTCTGTCAGGGGCAATCAGCTTGTCAAGACCCGCAGTGGTGATTTAGCCGATAAACTGAAGAAGATGATGATCGAGCCGGAGAGGGTGCGCTTCGAGCATCTGGAAATACGGGACTCCGGAAGGTATGTGGAGTTGGTAAATTCCTATATGAGAGACCTTAAGGCAATGGGACCTAATCCATTCAAGGTATGAAGGTCATAATGGAACCTCTTCATCCTGATACACTTCCTGAATACTCAAGCTGCGTTCAATGCGGACGATGTTCCGCCGGATGTCCTGTTGCCTTTGAATCAGAACATACTCCAAGAAAGATCATACGTTTCCTCCAGTGGGGCTGGCTTAGCGAGGCGGGCCGGAGCCCTTTTTTGTGGCTCTGCGCCTCGTGCCAGACCTGCACTGTCAGATGTCCCAGGGGAGTCGATATTGCAGGGATTATGTATGCATTACGGCGGACGGCGCAACTACGAAAATGGGTCATGCCCGGAGAAAAGCTTCCTCACTATAATGCCTTCATGGCGATGATAAAGAAAAAAGGCAGGATAAACGAGCTTCGCCTTGGCTTGAGAATAGCTCTCAGCAAGTTCCCGCCGGCCCACCCTTTTGAAGATGCAGTTCTGTTGTTCAAATTGCTGCGACGGGGAAAGCTTTCATGAAGCTTGCTGGGTTCACGGGAATGAGTGGTTGCTCGAATTGCCGGGGAGAGCGCAAGTGAGATATCTTTACTATCCGGGATGCAGCCTGAAGGGGACTGCGGTCGATTACGAAGAATCGTTTCTCGCACTGGCTTCGCCCCTCGGCATTGAAATCAAGGAGGTGGAGGATTGGCAGTGCTGCGGCGCATCTGTTGCGAAATCAGTAAGTAAGGAACTTTCAGAGAGCCTTCCGGCCAGGACATTGGTTAAGGCAGACAAGGAGGAGATGGATCTGCTTATGCCGTGTTCGTCCTGTTACCAGGTCCATCTGCAGATAGTGCAAAAGGCCCGGGAGGATACGGCGCTTGTGCAGAGGCTTTCTCTCGGCCGGATTCCAAAGGTAAAACACCTTCTGGAGGTGCTTGCAGTCGACGTCGGAGCTGAGGCTATAACGCGGCAGGTCATGAGTCCCCTCAAGGGCATCAGGGCGCTCCCCTACTACGGCTGCCTCATAACAAGGCCGTTTCCTCTGGGAGAGGAGAGTCAGGAGAACCCAAAGGCGATGGAGGGTCTCATCGAGGCAACCGGCGCACAGCCCGTCTCCTTTCCGTATAAGGTCGATTGTTGCGGAGGGACACTCATTCTCTCACGGGAAAAGGTTGCCCTTAAGCTTTGTGGAACGATCCTGAATGAGGCAAAAAGATTATCTCCTGATTGTATCGTAGTGGCCTGTCCTTTATGTCACTTTATGCTGGATGCCAAACAGCGCGCGGTCGAGCGGGAGTCGGGCGAAAAGATAAACCTCCCTGTTCTGTACATCACGCAGCTGCTTGGGGTGGCGCTCGGACTTGATTACGGAAAGCTTGGTCTTCAAAGGGCATTGACATCATCGAAGCCGCTTCTCCAAAGGATAAAGTAAGATGTCTTCCCGAAGAGATGAACAATTCTTGCTCCGGACCGGACGTCCTCTAAAATGCGCTTAACCCAAAAGATGGATTCAGGAGCTGTCCCATGGTGTCAAAAAGAGGGACTATGCGGCACATACGCGGAACTTAGCCTATACCTTTGTAAAGCCTTTCCGTGAAAAATACAGTCCGGCACATGGTTTGATGTGAAGTATGAAGATCTGGCCGGAAAGCCTGAAAAGGAGCTTAAGAAGATCTGCGATTTCTCCGGTGAACCATACTCCCCGCAAATGCTTGACTTTTATAAGACACCCATAGGGTTGCACGAGGCAAACAGCGAGACCATACTTCGCCGGGGCATCCCGTTCCGGAAAGAACACTTCACCTTAACGTTGCATGGAACGATTTCTCTGTCATTCCGGCTTGTCCGGAATCTTTCCGAAAAAGAAGGATTCCCGACGCGCTTCGCTTGCAGGAATGACAAGTGAGAGGAGTTCATTTTTTGTGAGTTCCTCACTTGCCTGTCCAATCCTATTGAAACCGGCTATGTACAATGCTTTGCTGAGTTTACTGCGCAAATTTTTTGCAACGTTAAGGTTCAGTATCAAGCGGAGATATGCTTGATCAAAAAAAGCCTGCCTGTAGACCGCAAGCCGCGGGGTTTCCGCTCCCTCAAATCGTTCCCGACAGCTCTCTTTTGTTATAATGAAAGGGTGATGATTTTACTGATCGCTCTTGTTTCCGGCTGTAACCGACAGCACTAAAGTAGCTATAATGGCAGTTACTAAGGAGGTCATAAGTAAAAGAGCACCATGTGTCATTCACGCGAGCGAAGCGCGTCGGGAATCTCTCTGAAAACAAAGAAATCCCGCCGAGGCGGGACCGGACAAGCCGGAATGACGGAATAAGAGGAGATGTCGCTTTCTTTCGACCTCATTAGTAATATAAGTTGGCGAGATAAGATGGCATTGGACAACAAGATTTTGGATGAGATCAACGAATTGAAGCGCAAATACGAGGATGAGCGATCCTGCCTTTTGCCGGCGCTTTACCTGTTCCAGAGGGAATACGGATGGTTGAGTCCTGAGGCTTTAGAGAGAGTGGCAGAAATACTGAATATTCCAAAGGCAACGGTGAAAGGCGTTTCTACGTTTTATGCGATGTTCTCTCACAAGCCGATGGGGAGGCATCTCATCCAGTTATGTACTAATGTTGCCTGTATGATCATGGGCGGAGAAAGACTTTTGGATATCCTAAAAGGAAGATATGGACTTGAACCAAACCTCACCACACCTGACAGGAGGTTTTCCCTTGTCATAATGGAATGTATAGGCGCGTGTGATACGGCTCCTGCCATGCTTGTCGATACGGACCTCCACGGCAATCTCACAGAAGAGAATATCATAGGGATTCTTGAGAGATATGAATAGCAGGGAAAGCGTTTTACTAAAGAACGCCGACCGCCCGGGTCCGGCCGGCATAGACGAGTATGGAGAGTGGGGAGGATATCGCTCTCTCCATAAGGCGCTCTCCATGGAGCCCGGCCAGGTTCTTGACGAAGTGAAGAAGTCCGGACTGCGGGGCAGGGGCGGAGCCGGATTCCCGACCGGCATGAAATGGTCATTTGCCGTAGCAGACCCTCAAACGCAGAAGTACCTGCTCTGTAATGCCGATGAAGGCGAACCCGGCACTTTCAAAGACCGGATCATCATCGAGAAAAACCCGCACCTCTTAATAGAGGGAATGGTGATTTCGGCATATGCCGTCGGTGCCGCATCGGGGTACATTTATCTCAGGGGAGAATATCCGAAGGCGAAGGATATTCTTCTCCGGGCTATCAAGGAAGCATACGAAAAGAACTATCTCGGCGACAGTATCCTCGGGAAAGGAGTCGTCTTTCATCTCCATATTCACTGCGGCGCCGGCGCCTATATCTGCGGCGAAGAGACAGCCCTCATCGAGTCCCTCGAAGGGAAAAGGGGCCAGCCGAGAATCAAGCCGCCCTTTCCGGTGAATGAGGGATTTTCTTCAAAACCCACAGTGGTGAACAATGTGGAGACCCTTGCCAATATTCCCTACATACTCGAAATCGGAGGGGATGAGTACGCAAAGATAGGCAGCCCTGAATGCCCCGGTCTGAAGCTTTTTTCCGTAAGCGGACATGTAAAAAGACCCGGTGTTTATGAGCTTCCCATGGGGGTTACCCTGCGGGAAATAATCTATACCCATTGCGGCGGCATCAGGGGTGACAGGAAACTGAAGGGGGTAATCCCCGGCGGCGTATCAACTCCCGTTCTGCTGCCTGATACGATCGATTGCCCCATGGATTTCTTCCATCTTGGGAAAGTCGGGAGCATGCTGGGTTCCGGGGCTGTCATCGTTTTTGATGAAACCGTAGACATGGTGAAAGTCTGCCTGAGGATAACGAAGTTTTTCGAGCATGAATCATGCGGAAAGTGTACTCCCTGCAGGGAAGGGGTCAGCTGGCTGCGAGCGGTCCTGGAGAGGATGAGTAATGGCTCCGGTCGCGGCGGCGATAAAGACCTCCTGACGGAGGTCTCGAACAATATCGCGGGGAAGACCTTCTGCCCTCTGGGAGAAAACGCTGCTGCAGCTGTGCAGAGCTTTGTCAACAATTTCGGAGATGAATTTAAGGAAAAGATAAAAAGCGGATGATAACGGTAACCATAAACGGGACGAAGATTACTTTCGTAAAACCGGTCACGATCCTCGAGGCGGCAAGGGCTGCGGGGATAGATATACCAACCCTCTGCCACCATGACGCTCTCAAGCCTTACGGGGGGTGCAGACTCTGTCTTGTCGAGATAGAGAAAGTACCGAGACTCCAGACTTCGTGCAGCCAGCAGGTAAGTGACGGCATGGTGGTCCGGACGGAAACGGAGAAAGTCGTTGAGGCGAGAAGGGCCGTTCTGGAGTTTCTCCTCATAAACCACCCACTCGATTGCTCTCACTGCGACAAGGCAGGTGAATGCGAATTGCAGGACCTCGCGGTGAAGTACGGCCCTGCAACGGGACGCTTTGCGGAAAGCAAGAGGAAATATCCCGAAAACTTTGAAGATCCCCTTATCGTGAGAAACAGGGAGCGTTGTATACTATGTTCCCGTTGCGTGAGGATGTGTGACGACGTCCAGGGCGCGTCAGCGCTGTGCGTCGCCAATCGGGGGAGCAAAGCTTACGTCGAACCCTTTTCCGGGGGCAGGTACGATTGCGAGTATTGCGGAAACTGTCTCTCCGTATGCCCTGTGGGGGCCATTACATCACGGCTACACAGACATGGCTATCGGCCGTGGCTCATGGAGCGAGAAGTTGCAACCGTCTGTTCATATTGCGGTGTCGGATGCTCCCTGGTCCTGCAGGTGAGAAATAATTCCGTCGTGAGAAGCGTACCCGGGACCGACCCAGGGTTCAACAAGGGGATCCTCTGTGCCAGGGGAAGGTTCGGCTATGACTGTGTGAATAACGGCGACAAATTAAGCGTTCCACTGATGAGGAGGGATGGAGAGCTGGAGCCGGTTACGTGGGAGGAGGCGATCACCCATATCGCTCATCGGTTGGAGGAGATTAAGAGAGACAATGGGAGTGATGCCGTCGCAGGCATAATATCCGGCAGGTGCACCAACGAGGACGCCTACGTGTTTCAAAAGTTTCTCAGGGGAGCTATCGGCACAAACAACATAGATTCGGTTGCGGGCCTGGCGTATGGACCTGCCCAGAGATTCTTCGAAAGGATTTTCGGACAGGGCGTTACCGCCAACTACGTGCACGGCATATCCAATTCCGACGGCATCTTTGTCATAGGCGGCGATCCCACTGCAGTAAATCCTGTGTTGGGTCTGCAGATCAGGTCTGCCCATAAGAAAGGAGTCCCCGTTATCGTGATAGGATATCCCGGGGGATTAAAAAGGTTTTCAAAACACACATTCATTACGAGTTCCCCGGCCGAAACAGTGCTCCTGGCTGCTCTGGTCTCCGAGGTAAGACAGATGAAATCCTTCCCGGGAGAGAGGCCTGCCTTCGATGAAATTATCAGCGGACTCCAGCCCGTACCGCTGAAAAGCGCCGCTGAAGTGGGCAGGTTCGGTCTCAATGAGCTCATCGATATGGCAAACACCTTGTCAAACATGACCAATCCTTCAATCATCATAGGGAGAGACATTGTTCAGACAAGCACCGGACATATGAATCTCTTGTTCCTTGCCGCCCTTGCATATCTGCTGAACGGCAAGGTCTATCTTCTCTCAGAACTTCCCAACGAACAGGGGCTCCTGGATATGGGATGCCAGCCCGACATGCTTCCGAGCGGAAGACCGCTGGCCATCGAGAGCTTCAGGAAGAGATGTGAAGAAACTCTCGGGATTGTGCTCCCGTCAACACCCGGACTCGATTATGCGGAGATGATAGAAGCTGCGCATGTGGGCAAGATAAAGGCGCTCTATGTGATGGGGGAAGATGCGGCCCTGAGTCTCCCTGATACGAACTATGTGAGAGATGCCCTCAGGAATATTGAATTTCTTGTCGTCCAGGACAGGTTTCTTACCGAGACGGCCAGGCATGCGGATGTGGTGCTGCCTGCGTTGTCGTGGGCCGAAAAAGAGGGCACGTACACCAACCTTGAGCGCAGGATACAACTCACCAGAAAGGCTGTTGAGGGAGAGGGCATTGAGGAATGGAAGATCATCTCTGAGATCAGCAAGATACTCGGCCTCGATACGGGCTACCGGGATGTGACCGATGTATTTGCCGAGATAACAAGGATTTCTCATATCTATAGAGAGGTCACCCATGATCACATTGCGGGCGGCAAGTGCATGTGGCCTTACGGGGGCGGGCCGTTGCGCCACGATGCGCACATAGAAGGGGTTGATCTGCCCGACATCATCTCTGTCATGAAAAACTCGGAAGCGGGAGGGGTACATGTTCGCAGGGAAGCGCATCTTTTTCATTCGCAGAATGCAAGCAGGTTTTCTCCGGCCTTGCAGAGCATTTCTCCTGAACCTTATGTTAAGATGAGTGAAATCCTGGCGGACAGATTATCCATAAGAAGCGGCGATTACGTGAAGGTCTCGACGGAAGCAGGGAGCATCACCCTGGCCGCATATCGGGACCCTTGTCTGCCGGAAAATATTGTCCTTATTCCGCCCTTCGAAAAGGGAGGGATTTTCGAGGTCACAAAATGGAAGGTGAACCCGCTGATAAATGTCCCTGTGTTGGATGGCAGCCGTGCAACTATCGGGGAATGAGGGAAGAAACACTGTTATATAAAACCGGGAGGGCTCCCCGGCGGGAGGTGATGTGGAGAAACAGAGAATCCTTATCGTTGATGACGATCCGGTAATCGCACTAAGCTGCAAGAAGATACTGGGGATGGAAGGGTTCACTGTATTTACCGCAGAAGACGGCGAAGGCGCTATTAAGAGGGTTTCCGACGAGACTTTTGATATGGTGATAACCGATGTGAGACTCCCTGATATAAACGGTCTCGCCGTCGTGAGAGAATCGAGAATCGTACAACCTTCGGCGGATATCATGGTGATCTCGGGGTATCCCGCCCGTGAAGATGCCCGTGAGGCAACGCGACTTGGGGCGTTCGAGTATGTGGAGAAACCGTTCACTCCCGACTTTATGCTTAATGCCGTGAAGAGGGTTTTTGATCAAAAAGGATGGATACTGAGAAAGACATACATAAATCAGTTCAAAAAGTATATAGTTCCTACGTCGGAGCTGGATAATTTTACCGTGTATTACAAGGACGGGACATGGGCGAGGCCCCTCATTAAGGAGGAGGTATGGGAAATAGGCATGGATGTCAGGCATTTTCTGGTGAGCGGGCAACTCATGTATGTCGAGCTCATGAAACACATGAAGGCCCTTGCAGCAGGCGAACCTTTTGCACGGCTGACCTCAAGTGACGGAAAGATTTTCGACATAATGTCTCCCATGACGGGAGTCGTAAAAATGTTTAACGAACGCGCGAACGAGGCGATCTCTTCTCTTGCAAAAAACTATGCCTCAGAAGGCTGGCAGTTGTGGCTGGCGAGGATTGTGACTTCCTCATAGAGGCAAATAATATTGCCCTTTTTGAAGATTAAAGGACTGCAGTCTGGTACTTTATTCGTTTCACTTTGAAGGTATTAAGGACAACTATGAGCACTGAAGAATATCCGAAGATACCGCCGACGAGGTTGGATGACCTCCATGACCTCGAACTCATGGATGAGGCTCAGCTTATCCTTTTTATGGCCGGCAATCAGTTTATGGTAATGCAGGAACTTCTTGTCGCCTTTCGCGAGCGGCATCCGGAAGTTGAAAAGATATTTTACGAAACGCTGCCGCCCGGCCTTGAACTGAGACAGATACTGGCCGGGGGCGCCATATTTCAGGGCAGGACGATAACGGGAAGGCCCGACATTTATGCCGCTGTCGACGAGGGGGCGATGCAGGAACTTTCAAGGCGCGGACTGATTGAAGAATACCATCCTTACCTTCATAACAGGATTGTCCTCATGGTCCCCGAAGGGAATCCTGCCGGGATAACCTCCGTTCTTGACCTGCAAAGGGACGACGTGAGAATCTCTCAACCGGGCGAGATGGAGAATATTACAAAATACATTGCGGCGATGTATGAGGAAGCCGGCGGCGAAGAACTCGCAAGGAGAATCATGGAGGAGAAGAGGGCTGAGGGGTCAACGATTCCTACGGTTGTTCATCACAGGGAAACTCCGTTGAGGATCAGAAAGAGAACAGTCGATGTAGGCCCGGTCTGGGCTACCGAGGCGCTCCATGCGAAGAGCGGGGGGTTAGAGATTCAGGTCATAGAGCCGGGGGAAAAGCTCGATCAGAGAGACCGGGTTACCTATTACGTGGCGAAGCTGAAGAACGCCCCTCATCCGGGAAGCGCCCGAGACTTCCTCTCTTTCATCCTTTCAAGAGAGGCCCAAGCGATATATAAGGGTTACGGGTTTATACCTCTTCTCGAGATCTGAAATCTGAGAACGAAGGGACTGCGGGCTTTCGATCGAGGAGGGAGTCAAGGGCTTTTTATCGCCCGGAAAGACACCGGGCAATAATTCATTCGCAATGATTCTTATCTGTGCCTTGAAACGCCTCTTTTCCTGCAGTATTCATTCACGCTGCAGATGCTGCACAGGGGTGATACCGGTTTGCAGATCTGCTGTCCGAAGGCGACGAGGAGGCCGTTTATCTCCTTCCAGTACTTGAGCGGGAGCTTTCCCCTCAGGGCAAACTCCGTCTCTTCCGGCGTTTTTGTCCTTACATATGCCCATCTGTTCGTGATCCGGTGTACATGGGTGTCTACGCAGATGCCGGGCTTGTCGTATCCGAGGGTCACCACGAGATTGGCGGTTTTTCTCCCCACACCCTTCAGCATGAGTAATCCTTCGATTTTGTCCGGTACGCGGGAATGATACTTCTCCGAAATTTCGCGGCTCAGCGTTCTAATCGTCCGTGCCTTTACCCTGTAAAACCCTACAGGATAGATGGCCTTCTCTATCTTCCCTACAGGGAGTTTCGCCATCTCTTCAGGGGTCGAAGCCAGTCTGTAAAGTCTCTCGGATGCTCCTCCGGTCGTTCTGTCCTGTGTCCTCAGGCTTAAGATGCATGAGACGAGTATCTTGAAAGGATCCCTCTCGCCTGACGCCATCTGTTCGAGCCAGGGGACATGGAGGCCCTTCACCTGCTTTTTAAGGAGAGACATTACCATGTCAATGTCTGCTTTTCTCATTGGTATAGGTTCCGTTCTCGAAACATCACACTTTTTCTAATTGTCCACGACAACACGGTCCAATATGAGCTATAATTCTACACGAAAGTAGATACTTCGTGTGGGGGCGGACTGCATTCTTGATGCGGTAACGGAAAAGTGTTCGCATGGCAACGAAGAAAACATCAAACGGCGGTAATCTTGGCTTCGAAGAGAAACTGTGGCAGGCCGCCGACAAGATGCGCGGCCATATGGATCCCGCAGAATACAAGCACATTACCCTCGGCCTCATCTTTCTCAAGTATATCTCCGATGCTTTTGAAGAACGGCATAAGAATCTCTTGTCCCTTGTATCCAATCCAAAGAGTGAATACTATGTCAGGGAAGAACAAGCGCGTTATGGCGTGACCGAAGACAGAGACGAGTACCTTTCGGAAAACATCTTTTGGGTTCCTAAAGATGCCAGGTGGCCTCACCTCGGTGCAAGCGCAAAACAGCCGACGGTCGGAAAGATTGTTGACGATGCGATGGTTGCTATCGAAAAGGAAAACCCGAAGCTGAAAGGGGTTCTTCCTAAGGACTATGGAAGACCCGCACTGGATAAACATACCCTGGGCGAGCTTATCGACCTGATCGGCACTATCGGCCTTGGTGATGCCGAGAGCCGGTCAAAAGACATCCTTGGCCGTGTCTATGAATATTTTCTCGGACGCTTTGCCTCGGCAGAGGGCAAAGGCGGCGGTGAGTTCTATACCCCTCAATCGGTCGTAAAGGTCCTTGTGGAGATGATTGAGCCTTATAAAGGCCGTGTCTATGACCCTTGCTGTGGATCGGGCGGAATGTTCGTTCAATCAGATAAGTTCGTTGAGGCCCACGGAGGAAGAAAGGGCGACATCTCAGTTTACGGTCAGGAATCAAACCCTACTACCTGGCGCCTTTGCAATATGAACCTTGCTATCAGAGGCATTGAGGGGAATATCGGTTCTCATCATGCAGACACCTTCAGGCAAGACCTGCACAAGGATCTCAAGGCAGATTTTGTCCTTGCCAATCCGCCGTTCAATGTGAGTGACTGGAAAGGCGAACTGTTGCGCGAAGATGTGAGATGGAAATACGGAATCCCGCCGGCAGGCAATGCCAATTTTGCCTGGGTCCAGCATTTCATCCACCATCTTTCGCCGAACGGCATAGCGGGCTTTGTCCTTGCCAACGGTTCCATGTCTTCAAACCAGTCCGGAGAAGGAGAGATACGAAAAAACATCATCGAGGCCGATCTGGTTGACTGCATGATTGCCCTTCCCGGCCAGCTTTTCTATACGACCCCGATCCCTGCCTGTCTCTGGTTTGTCACGAGGAGCAAGAAGAATGGCAAGTTTCGGGATCGCAGTGGCCGGACCCTGTTCATAGACACCCGTAAAATGGGTGATCTCATCGACAGGACCCATAGGGAGTTTTCCGACGAAGAGATAATGAAGATAGCACAGACATATCACGCATGGCGCGGAGAAAAAGGAGCCGGCGAATATAAGGACATCCCCGGTTTCTGCAAGAGCGCTTCTATAGGGGAAATACGGGCTCATGGCTATGTTCTCACACCTGGTCGTTATGTCGGCGCTGAGGATGTCGAGGACGATGACGAGCCCTTTGATGAGAAAATGAAAAGGCTTACCGCTAAGCTCGAAGAGCAGTTTTCTGAGAGCGCAAAGCTTGAGAAGGTTATAAGAAAGAACTTGAGGGGGGTCGGGTTTTGAGGTGCCATTTCGGAACCTCAAGATTAGTTTAAGATCACAATTTGTGACCTTAAAGAAGGAGGGGAGTTGAAAGCATTAATACCAGTTGAGATGATTGAGAGGAAGATTCTGCTGATACGAGGCGAGAAGGTTATGCTGGATGCCGACATAGCAGAGCTTTACGGAGTTACGACCAAGAGGCTCAATGAGCAGATTAGACGCAATTCGGACAGATTCCCTGAAGATTTTGCCTTCCAGTTGACCGCTGAAGAATGGCAAGGTATAAAGTCACGTGGCGATTTGAACCGGTCGCAAATTGCGACCGGTTCACAGAAGCACCGCGATCCTCGTTTTTTGCCGTGGGTTTTCACTGAACACGGTGCAATTATGGCAGCGACGGTTTTGAACAGTAAACAAGCAGTGGCAATGAGCGTGTACGTGGTGAGGGCATTCGTAAAGCTCCGCGAAATGATTGGATCTCACAAAGACCTTGCCAAAAGACTCGATGATCTTGAAAAGAAGTACGACTCGCAGTTCAAGGTCGTCTTCGATGCGATCCGGCAACTCATGAGCCCGCCGGAGACGAAGAAGAGGAAGATAGGGTTCAGGAGGGAAGTAGAGAAAGGATGACGGCGAAATGGCGCGAGTGCCGATGGGGTGAACTGGCCACTCTTGAATATGGTAAAGGACTCCGTGGCTATGAACACGGAGCCGGATCGTTTCCTGTTTATGGGACAAACGGTGTCATAGGCAGCCATGCTGAGCCACTATGTCCGCATCCTGGCGTGATCATCGGCCGCAAAGGCGCATACCGGGGGGTTCATTACTCAAAGAAGCCATTCTTTGTCATCGATACTGCCTTCTATTTAGAGCCCAAAACGGACATTGACCTGAAGTGGGCTTATTATCAACTCCTCACACAAGACATAAATAGCATGGACAGCGGCTCTGCTATTCCCTCTACAAGCCGTGATGCTTTTTATAATCTGCCCGTCAAAGTCCCTCCTCTCCCCGAACAGAAAGCCATTGCCTCGATCCTCGGCGCATTGGATGACAAAATCGAGTTGAACAGGAAAATGAATGAGACGCTTGAGGCTATGGCGAGGGCGATCTTCAAGTCGTGGTTCGTGGACTTCGACCCCATTCCCGGCTATGGACCTCACAAAGAATGGCAGGACTCACCGCTTGGAAAGATTCCGAAGCGGTGGAGGGTTTCCCCAGTCAGTGATGAAGTAAGAGTCGTGGGTGGCAGCACGCCAAGCACGAAAGAGCCTACCTTCTGGCAAAGCGGCTCTCTCTGTTGGGCGACTCCAAAAGACCTGGCTTCTCTCTCAAGTCCTATACTGCTTGAAACTGAGCGACGTATCACCGAGAAGGGATTACAGCAAATAAGTTCAGGTCTATTGCCGAAGGGCACGGTGCTATTATCCTCACGCGCACCAATAGGTTATCTTGCAGTTTCAGAAGTTCCGGTTGCAGTCAATCAAGGCTTCATCGCCATGATTTGTGATCAGGAGTTGCCAAATTATTATGTTCTTTATTGGGCAAGAGAAAATATGGACACCATTGAGGGACGAGCAAATGGTACAACATTTCTTGAAGTCAGCAAAAGGAACTTTCGGCCAATTCCGATAATTGTTCCATCGGCTCGAGTGCTACAAGTTTTCAATCAGCAAGCGGAGGGATTCCACCATCGAGTCGTGATCAATCTGAAGGAATCCCGCACCCTTGCTGCTATCCGTGATGCCTTGCTGCCGAAGCTGTTGTCGGGGGAGATAAGGGTGAAGGATGCGGAGAGGTTTGTTGAGGCTGAACTTTCATGAGCACCACACAAGCAGAGGCGATGAGTCATATAGCGTTTGCTGATGAGAAAGGATATAACGAAGGGCGCTATCGTGGAATTGCATTGGTAACGCTACCGCAACAGAACGTGAACGTCTTCCGTCACGAAATGCAAAGATTGCTCAGAGAATCTGAGGTCCGTGAGTTCAAATGGGAAAAACTGGCGAGCGCAAGGGAGCGGTTTGCTGCGCTAAAGATGATTGATTTCGCTATTGAGAAAGCATTAAATGGCTCTTTGAGAATAGACGTATTAACATGGGATACCGAAGACAGTCGACACAAAATCCCCAAAAGAGATGACATTGCCAATCTCGAACGGATGTATTATCACCTTCTTAAATATGTTCTTTGCGAGCGGTGGCCTGATGGCAGCATTTGGGCACTATATCCTGACGAGAATACTGCACTAAAATGGAACTCTGTTCAGGATTGTTTGGACTGTGCCGGCAGAAAGACCGAAATCCGAAGGGACTTATTCACAAAAGGCAAATTCGCTTTAAGGTTGAAACAAGAATTCAGGATTGAATTGCTTTCACCCTGCAAATCACATCAGGAACCGCTTGTTCAACTGGCTGATCTTTTTGCAGGCATATCCGTATATTCAAGAAGCTCTTACGCATCCTACCAATCCTGGGAAGCAGCTAAGAAGGCGGAGTGTTCTTTATTCCCTATGGAACAGGGACGTCTCCCAAAGCTGAGCAAATCAAATAAAGAAAGATGTTGCGTCATGTTTGAATTCAATAACAAATGTAAAAGTAAAAAGCTTGGCGTGAGCTTGAAAACGCACAAGGGTCTCAAAACGCCGGACGCAAAACATCCGATTAATTTCTGGTGGTATGAGCCTCAGCACGAAGCTGATAAAGCGCCGTGCAAATTGAGAACGTAAGATATGAAAACCTTAGATCGCTATGACGCATCGGCTTTAACTGAGGCCCAGTTTGAACCGGGTTCCCGCGGACGTGTTCTCAAAAACAAGCTCGGCATAAAGTTGAAAAGAGAGATGGACGAGGCCGAATCCGTTGCTCTCAAGACCGCAACGGATAAACTCCTCGGGATGTACGATACCGGGCACCGCTTTACCGCAGAGGACATACGGAGAATGCACAAGATTTGGCTGTGTGATATTTACATGTGGGCCGGTGAATACAGGCAGGTGAATGTCAGCAAGAATGGTTTTCAGTTTGCCGCCTCACTGCATATCCCTCGGTTGATGGCAGAGCTTGAGAAAGGCCCTCTTCGCAAACATACGCCCTGCAATTTCAAATCACTGGACCGGATATTTCAGGCATTGGCTATAGTTCATGTCGAACTTGTTCTGATTCATCCATTCAGGGAGGGAAACGGGAGGGTCGCTCGTCTGCTCTCAACGCTTATGGCCTTTCAGGCCGGATTACCGATGCTTAACTTCAGAGATATCACCGGCAAAAAGAGAAAGAATTATTTTGATGCAATCAGTAGCGGATTAGATAGAGACTATAAGCCGATGGAAAAACTGTTTGAGAAAATAATTGCGACGAGTGAGAAAATTAGTGGCGGCGGACTTTAGGACTCTTTTTCAGGAGTTGCGCCGCTGTTATCCGAATGCCCTCGACCGCAGAGGAGGTAACGACACTTGCAGTTAATGAAGCCTCATATTTTTCGGGGTCTCTTAAATAGGGGTTGGTCTCTTTCAGAGACTTCTTTTTCATAATTTATTATACAACAGTGAGCAGATGAACAACATAACCGAATCCATTATCGAGCAAGCTACCCTTGACTGGTTCAAGGAGCTGGGATATTCGGTCGTTAGTGGGCCGGATATTGCTCCTGGTGAATTGTTCGCTGAGAGGGCAAGCTATGCCGATGTGATCCTCGAAGGTAGGGTTCGCGCCGCATTGGCGAACATCAATCCTGCTATACCATCAGAAGCAATCGAGGATGCGTACCGAAAGCTTTCGAGGACTATCCATGAGTCGCCCCTTCTAGCCGCCAACAATCACCACTTTCATAAAATGCTCACTGAGGGCATCGATGTCGAATACAAAGACTCGGAAGGCCGGATCGTTGGCGATAAGGTCTGGCTTGTGGACTTTGATGACCCCGGAAACAATGAATGGGTTGCAGTGAACCAATTTACAGTAGTTGAAGGGAACTGCAACAGGAGGCCTGATGTTGTAGTCTTTGTGAACGGTCTCCCCTTAGGTGTCGTCGAGCTGAAGAATCCATCTGACGAAAACGCAACGACCAAAGACGCCTTTAACCAACTCCAGACATATAAGAAGGAGATTCCTTCTCTTTTCCCATACAACGAAATCCTCATTTCCTCAGACGGCATCGAGGCGCGGGCAGGCACCCTGACCGCTGACTGGGAATGGTTTCTGCCCTGGAGGACTATAGCAGGAGATGAATTGGCTCCGAAGGGGCTACCTGAGCTTGAGGTATTGATCAAAGGCATATTCGAAAAGCGGAGATTTCTCGATCTTCTGAAGTATTTCGTTGTGTTTGAAGTTGATGGTTCGGAGATCATCAAGAAAATAGCCGGATATCATCAGTTCCATGCGGTGAATAAAGCAGTCGGATGCACAATTGAGGCTGCATCGCCCAAGGGAGACAAGCGAGTAGGCGTGGTCTGGCACACACAGGGGAGCGGGAAAAGCCTTACAATGGCCTTCTATGCCGGAAAGGTTATTCAGCATCCCAAAATGGAAAATCCCACCCTTGTTATTCTCACAGACCGAAATGACCTCGATGACCAGTTGTTCGGCACTTTTTCGAGATGTAGAGACTTACTAAGGCAAACACCTGTCCAGGCAGAAAGCAGGGAACAACTTAAAGAGCTCCTTAGCGTCGCATCAGGTGGCGTTGTCTTCACAACAGTGCAGAAGTTCTTCCCGGAGAAGGGCGAAGAATATCCGAGACTCTCTGACCGCAGGAATATCGTTGTCATCGCAGATGAGGCCCACCGGAGCCAGTACGACTTTATTGACGGCTTTGCCCGGCATATCCGGGACGCCCTCCCGAACGCCTCGTTCATCGGCTTCACAGGAACACCGATCGAAGCAGCAGACAGGAACACCCCGGCAGTATTCGGGGATTACATCAGCATCTACGATATTCAACGGGCAGTAGAGGACGGGGCAACCGTCCGTATCTATTACGAGGCCCGGCTTGCGAAACTTGAACTCAGGGAAGAGGAAAGACCGAAGATCGACCAGGAGTTTGAGGAGGTCACCGAAGGCGAAGAACAGACCACCAAGGAGAAGCTTAAGCGCAAATGGGCACAGCTTGAGGCGATGGTAGGGACTGAAAAACGCGTCGGCCTTGCGGCAAAAGACATTGTTCAGCATTTTGAAAAGAGGCTCGGGGCTATGGATGGAAAGGGCATGATCGTCTGCATGAGCCGCCGCATCTGCGTCGACCTCTATAACGCTCTCATCAAACTCAGACCTGATTGGCACAGCGAGGATGACGACAAGGGCTTCCTGAAGGTCGTCATGACCGGCTCTGCCTCCGATCCGGTCGAATGGCAACAGCATATCAGAAACAAATCACGCCGGGAGAAGCTGGCGAAAAAGTTTTCAAGAAAGCCTGAGCATAGGTTTAAACTTGTCATCGTCAGGGATATGTGGCTTACGGGCTTTGATGCGCCTTGCCTTCATACAATGTATATCGATAAGCCGATGCAGGGCCATGGCCTTATGCAGGCGATAGCCAGGGTCAACAGGGTATTCAAAGACAAGCCGGGCGGTCTTGTCGTTGACTATCTTGGGATCGCTGATGATCTAAAGAAAGCCCTTTCCGACTACACCGAACATGATCGGGACATAACCGGCATACCCCAGGAAGAGGCTGTTGCGCTTATGCTCGAAAAGTTCGAGATCGTTTCTTCTATTTTCCATGGCTTTGACTATTCGCGATTTTTTACCGGTACCCCCACCGAGCGCCTGACGGTCATCAAAGAGGCAATGGAGCACATCCTTACGCAGGAAGATGGAAGATCTCGTTTCATGCAGGCAGTTACAGAGTTATCGAAGGCTTTTGCTCTATCCGTGCCTCATGAGAAAGCGCTCGAGATCAGGGATTATGTCGGCTTTTTCCAGACTGTCCGCGCTGCCCTCGCAAAGAATACAACGAACGGGGGTAAAGGACCCTATATCCTCGATTCTGCCGTAAAGCAGATCGTATCAAAGGCCATTGCCTCGGAAGAGGTTATCGACATATTCGCATCTGCCGGCCTGAAGAAGCCGAATATCTCGATTCTCTCGGATGAGTTCCTTGAAGAGGTAAGGCACATGCCGCAGCGAAACCTCGCCCTCGAAGTTCTGAAAAAGCTGCTCAATGACGAGATAAAGACGAGGTCAAGGAGAAACCTTGTCCAGTCGAAGTCATTTGCTGAAATGCTTGAGCAGACAATCAGGAAATACCAGAACCGCACCATAGACGCCGCGAAGGTTATCCTTGAGCTGATCGAGCTTGCCAGGGAAATGCGTGAAGCTCACAAGCGGGGAGAGAAACTGAATCTTTCAGACGAAGAGCTTGCTTTTTACGACGCCCTGGAAACCAATGACAGTGCGGTGAAGGTGCTTGGAGATGAGACTCTCAAAACTATCGCCCGCGAGCTTGTGGATGCGGTAAGAAAAAATGTCACCATTGACTGGACCGTCAAGGAGAGCGTTAAAGCCAAATTGAGGACCCTTGTGAAACGCATTCTCCGCAAGTACGGCTATCCGCCCGACAAACAGGAGAAAGCGACCCAGACCGTACTGAGCCAGGCTGAACTCATGTGCAGAGATTGGGAAGAGACATAGATCATGAGAGACAGCGCCCAAAGGTCGTACTCTTTTTTATCTAGTCACAGTTGTTGTTGGCAGAAAGAAGCCGTCTTTTATTTCTCAAACGTATACCATGCGATATAAGAAGATCACGAGCGCATCGAACCCGCTCATCAGGGAGATCCTCAGGAAAAAGAAAGTCGGGGGCGGCAATGCGCTCATCATAGAAGGGCGGCATCTCCTCGAAATGGCCCTTTCTTCAGGCTCTCAAGTCGGGACTGTGTTTTTTACCGGGCAATTCATGTCGAAAAACGAGGAATTCCTGGTCCGGGTCTCAGCGAAAATACAGGAACTCGTCGAGACGACGGAGCAGGTTCTCGCGAGGCTTGCCGGGACGGAAACACCCCAGGGTCTTGTCGCCCTCGTGTCATACAAAATGCCGGGGCTCGATGAACTCTCTTTGGGACCCGAGCCCCTTGTCGTCCTCTGTGACGCCATCCAGGACCCCGGCAACCTCGGCACGATCGTCAGGACCTCCGATGCCGCCGGCGCGAATGCGATAATCCTCCTTCCCGGGACGTGCGATGTCTTCATGCCGAAGGCGGTCCGTGCAACCGCGGGAAGCATTTTCAATCTCCCCGTTCTTTATGAGGAGGCAGAAGCGCTCCTCCGATGGCTGAAGACGAAATCCGTCCGGCTCTCTGTGGCCGATGTGCACGCGACCGCTTCCCTCTATGAGATCGACCTGCGCGGTCCCCTGACCTTTGTCTTCGGAAATGAGGCCGCCGGTGTGAGCGACTACCTCAGGACGCATGCCGACGTGCGTTTCCGCGTTCCGATATTCGGCAAGGCGGAAAGCCTGAACGTCGCGGCCTCGGCCGCGGTCTGCCTCTATGAGGCGGTCAGGCAGCGAAAAGGTCGTTCCCGATCGGCCTGCTGAGGGAAATTTCTCATTATTCTGCTGGATGATTTCTTCCTGATCTGATATCCTTCCCTGCATGGCGACACCACAAACCACATACCGCAAACCATGGCTCTTCGTTCCCACTCTCTATTTTGGTGAGGGCCTGCCTTACGTCCTCGTCAACACGGTTTCAGTCATTCTCTATAAGAAGATGGGCGTAGACAATACGGACATTGCCTTTTGGACAAGCTGGCTCTACCTTCCCTGGGTCATAAAGATGTTCTGGGCGCCGCTCCTGGACCTCGCCTGGACCAAGCGTGGCTGGCTGCTTACGGCCCAGGGAGTCATGGCGTTGAACATCGGCTTCATCGCTTATGCCGTCGGCAGAGCGGACTTCTTTTTTCCCTCCCTCGCGGCGTTCATGGTCGGCGCATTCATCTCTGCGACCTATGATACCGCCACCGATGGGTACTACATGCTGGCCCTTACCGATAAAGAGCAAGCCTTTTTCGCCGGGCTCCGGTCAGGGTTCTATCGACTGGCGATGATTTTCGGCTCGGGGTTCCTGGTTTATATCGCAGGAGCTGTCGAGACTGCAACGGGGAGCATCAGTTCCGGCTGGATGGCGGTCCTTGGTATCGGCAGCGGAATCTTTATGATCGCCGTGCTCTATCATTATGCAGTTCTTCCGTACCCGACGACCGACCGTCGCAGTCCGGCTGCAGGCGCTGCCGGGGGACCGAGATTCAAGGAGGTATTCGCCGCCTATTTTCGGCAGGAAAAGATAGGAGTGCTCGTGGCTTTTATACTGTTCTATCGTTTAGGTGAGGCCATGCTGCTCAAGCTGGTCTCGCCGTTTCTGCTGGACAGCCCAGTCGATGGAGGGCTCGGGCTTGCCACCTCGGAGGTCGGCCTGGTCTACGGTACGGTGGGCGTTGCCGCACTGGTGCTGGGCGGCGTACTCGGAGGATGGCTCATATCCCGTTTTGGGCTCCGCCGTTGTACCTGGCCGCTCGTGATCACCATGCACCTGCCGGACCTGTTCTTCGTGTACATGGCGTGGGCACAGCCCTCCCTCGTGATGGTCTATCCGTTGGTTGCACTGGAGCAGTTCGGTTACGGCATGGGATTCACGGTCTTTACCGTCTATCTCATGTACTCTGCCGAAGGCAGGTACAAGACCTCCCACTACGCCATCTCAACGGGTATCATGGCTATCGGCATGATGCTCCCGGGGTTCGTCTCCGGCTGGGTCCAGCAAAGGGTCGGTTATCCCCTTTTCTTTGTAATTGTCTGCCTTCTCACCATCCCGGGCATGCTGACCATCCCGTTCCTTCCAGACAGGGAAAAAGCGGCTGCAAAGTGAGCGTCTGACAACCTTGCAGTCGCATTAGAATTGACGGTAGAAGAAGGGAGGGTTGCCTTCCCTTCAACAATGGGATAAGCGACAAAGGTATGGTTAAAACACGACCCGGTAGAAGAATTGCCGATCAAAAGGGGAAAAATTCACTATGCTATATTATATAACATGCCTGAATGGATAACACAGTTGGATACTTCCCTGTTTTTGTTTCTGAACAGGGATTGTCAGAACAGTTTTTTCGATCTCATCATGCCGTTTATCACGAGCAGGCCGGCCCTGATCGTGGCGCCCTTCTTCCTCATCTTTTTTCTGAAGGAAAGGAAGAGAGCGCTGGTCATCCTCGCCGTCTCTTTCTTTTCGATCCTGGCCGCCGATGCGTCGACCAATGTCCTGAAGCATTTCATGGAGAGGCAAAGACCCTGCAATGTCCTTGAGAATATCAATCTCCTCGTAGGCTGCACGCGGTCCTTTTCGATGCCTTCGAGTCATGCGGCGAACTCCTTCGCCTTTGCCGTGCCCTTTCTCGCCTTGTCGAAGAACCGCCTCAAATACGTCTTTCTCTTTATCGCCGTCGTTGTGTCCCTGTCGAGGGTGTTTGTCGGGGTGCATTACCCTGCGGACATTGTCGCCGGCGGACTGACGGGTTCCCTCGCAGCCATGACTGCCCTCAGCCTCTTCAGGTGGGCCGAAAAAAGGTTCAGGGACCGCCCTTTTTCGACCTTCATGTACGTATTCCTTCTTTGCCTCAGCCTCTTCAGACTGTATTACCTCGCTTACGGTCCTCTCGATCTGAGCGGCGATGAGGCCCACTACTGGGAGTGGTCGAGAAGGCTTGACCTTAGCTATTACTCGAAGGGCCCGATGATCGCATACCTCATCGCACTTTCCACGTCGCTGTTCGGCAGCAACGCCTTCGGCGTGAGGTTTTTTGCGGTCGTCTTAATGGCGGCGAGCAGCCTTATCCTTTACAGGCTGGGAAAGGAGATGTACGGCGAACGCGTGGGGGCCGCCTCGGCCGTTCTCCTGCAGCTGATTCCCCTCTACTCCACCTTCGGGGTCGTCTTTACGATCGACTCCCCCTTTGTATTTTTCTGGATACTTTCTCTCTATTTGTTCTGGAAAGCGGTGCGTCGCGACGGGATGCACGCCGCGGGCCGTACGTCTGAGGGCGGTTCGTATCATGCGCCTCTCGTCACCCTCCGCTCCTCACTGTGGTATTGGATTCTCGCCGGGACCTCGGTCGGCCTCGGCCTTCTGACGAAGTATACGATGGCCTTTTTCTTTCTGGGGGCATTGTGTTTCCTCATTGCGTCCCCTCCTCACCGGAGACTTTTCAGGACTGCGGGGCCATATGCGGCCCTGCTTGTCAGCCTTGTCTTTTTCTCCCCGGTGATCGTCTGGAATGCCCGGAATGACTGGGTGACGGTAAGACATACTGCCGGCCAGGCGCATCTGGCGGACGGGCTGCGGATATCGCTGCAGTCGTTCGCCGAATTTCTCGTCTCTCAACTCGGTGTCCTTACCCCGGTGCTCTGCGTGCTGATCCTCGCGGCGCTCTGGAAGGTGAGGAACAGGCCCTGCGGGGAGGGGCGGCCCGGAGGACCTTCCGGTCGCCCGGATGATTCTTCTTCCCCGTCCCACGGGGAAGGGACAGGGGGCGGGCCTGAAAAGGCGGGGTCTGCAGCGATGCCGGCAGGGAGCTGCGGCCGGTTTCTCTTCTGGTTTGCGGCGCCCGTGATCGTCTTTTTTGCCGTCAAGAGCATCCAGGGAAAGGTCCAGCCGAACTGGGCGATGATGGGATACCTTACCGGTTTGATCGCGTTCTCGGAAGTTTTTGCAGCCCGGTGGGAGAGGAAGGGGGTTTTTGCAAAGAATGTGGTCGTTATCGGCGTTCTCCTTTCCCTCGCTGTCACCGTGGTTGCCCACTACCCGTTAAAGTTCTGCCTGCCTCCGAGGCTCGATCCGTCCTCGAGACTGAGGGGGTGGAATGAACTCGGCAGGCAGGTACATGCCGAGTATCAGCGTATGCGGGAGAAGGGAAACGTCTTTATCTTTTCCGACGGGTATCAAACCGCAAGCGAGGTCGCCTTTTATGTGGAGGGCCATCCGGTAACCTATTGTGTCAATCTCGGCAGGCGCATGAACGAATATGACCTCTGGCCGGGTTTTCAGGACCTTATCCATTCCAACGGCATTTTTGTTACAATAGGCGATGGAGAGCTGGACCCCAGGATCAGAGAAGCCTTTCGGAGTTTCGAGAAGCGGACCATCAGGGTTTACGACAAAAGCAATCGGTTCTTGAGGGAGTATTCCATCTTTATGTGTTACGATTTTCAGGGCTTGCAGGAAGAAACGACCGGGGATTACTGATGACGGTATCCGTCGTAATCCCGGTTTATAATGAAGAGGACAATGTCGAGGCCCTCCATGAAAGACTGAAGGGGGCGCTTGACGGTCTCGGTCGTGAGTACGAGATCATCTACGTGGATGACGGAAGTACCGACAAGACCCTCGCGCTCCTTGAACAGGTGCAGGCGGAGAGCCCTTCCGTCGTCGTCCTGAGTCTCAGGAGGAATTTCGGCCAGACGGCCGCGTTTGCGGCAGGGTTTGATTTTGCCAGGGGGGACGTGGTCGTCACGATGGACGGCGACCTTCAGAACGACCCGAACGATATCCCGAAACTTCTCGAACTCATAAAGGACAACGACCTCGTGAGCGGCTGGAGGAAAAAAAGGAAGGACCCTTTCTTCAGCAGGAGGCTGCCGTCGATTGCGGCGAACTGGCTCATAAGCAAGGTGACGGGCGTGAAGCTCCACGATTACGGATGCTCCCTGAAGGCCTACAGGAGGGACGTCATCAAGAACCTGAAGTTGTACGGCGAGATGCACCGGTTCATCCCGGCGGTTGCAAGCTGGTACGGCGTCAGGGTTGCCGAAGTCGAAACGGTGCACCATCCGAGGCTCAGGGGAAAGTCGAAATACGGAATCACCAGGACGATAAAGGTGGTGCTCGATCTGATCACCGTGAAGTTCCTCCAGAGCTTCTCGACGAGGCCCCTCCAGTTTTTCGGTACTATCGGCATAGGGTGCGGCTTTATCGGCTTTCTCCTCCTCTTCTACCTGAGCATCGAGAAACTCATCTACCGGAATCCCATAGGCGGAAGGCCCCTCCTCCTCCTCGGCGCGCTGCTGCTGATAGTCGGCGTCCAGTTCATCGGGATGGGGCTTTTGGGTGAGATGATCGTGAGGGTATATCACGAAACCCAGCGTAAGCCCATCTATGTCATAAAAAAGGTCCTTGGCCCGGCCAAATAAGATAATCATCCTTTTCGCGAAAGTCCTGGTGAGCGGAGGGCTCCTTTACGCGGTCATCTCGAAGACCGGTCTCGGCAAGGTGTTCTCGGCCTTGAAGGAAATAAACGTGTTTTCTTTTCTCCTTGCGGTCCTGATCTATATCTGCGCCATCTACATATCCGCGATCCGATGGCGTCTCCTCCTGCACGACAGGTTTGAAATGAGGAGGCTTTTTTCCCTCTATTTCATCGGGTCCTTCTTCAACCATCTTTTGCCGGGGATGATCGGGGGCGACGCGGTAAAGGCATATTACCTCTATCGCGATACGAGGAAGGGGGCGTCAGCCATCGCCTCTGTGTTCATGGACCGGTATGTCGGCTTTTCCGCCCTGATGCTCCTGGGTGTGCTCGCATTCCCGTTCGGGTTCGGATACTTCAAGGGATCCTACATCGAATGGATCCTTCCCCTGATGGTACTTTCATTCGTCGCGGGGAGTTTCTTCGTCTTCGGGTTACGGGTCGGCAGGAGACTGAAATTTTTGTCGGGGCTCTATGACTATTTTGCCCTTTACAGGGAAAAGAAGGCGGTCTTAGTAGAAACCCTTGTTCTCTCTCTGATCATTCAGACGATCATCATATTTGCCGTCTACGCCCTCAGCCGGGGGCTTGGCGTGAAGGTACCGCTGCTCCCCCTGTTCATCTTTATCCCGGTGATCTCGACCATCGCGGCAATCCCGATCTCTATTGCAGGGATAGGTGTGAGGGAGGCTTCCTTTGTCCTGCTCTTCGGCTTTCTCGGAATAAGTCCGGCAGAGGCGACCGCTGTCTCTTTCGCATGGTATCTGTCCGTGGCGGCGGGAAGCCTTCCCGGGCTCGTAGAATACCTCAGGTATAATAGGGCTGCCGGAGAAGCAGGGGGATAGCGCCGTTGTCCCTTCCCCGCAGAGACGGTATGCCTCTCGGGGACGCATATTGTCAGAAACCTCCGGCATGGTGTAGAATCTAGCATCGATGCTTCGGGACAGCAAAATGGTGAGGAAGTACTTCGCCTGGGCGCTGGATACCTCCAAGGCCTCCCATCTGCGCGTGCTCGGCGAAGTTCCGCTCTTCAAGGGTATGGGAGAAAACCTTCTCCGGAAACTCCTCGTCGACCTTGTCGAAAAGGAGTACGAGCCCGGTGAGGTCATCTTTCATGAGGGAGACAGGGGGAAGGCGGTATACGTGGTCCTTGACGGATTGGTGAAAATTTCGAAGAGGTCGAATGCCGGAGATAGAACGCTTGCCGTTCTCGGACCCGGCACCCATTTCGGAGAGCTCGCCCTTATCAACCAATGCGCCCGCTTTGCGACCGCTGCTGCGGAAAGACAGTCCCTGGCCCTGATTATGTACAAGTCATACTTCGACGACCTGATCAGGGGCAACAGCGCCATTTCCTCGAAGATCCTTCTCAACCTGGCCGAGATTCTCTCGAATTACATCTATTCGAACCAGCCCGAAACTGCGGAAACACAGACGTCGTCATGACGCAGGAAAGGGATAGGGAACGCCCGTCGTTCACTGACCTGCGGAAGCTCCATCACCAGATGCCGAGGTGGGTCCTTCTCGTCCTTCTGGCCGGGGTCGCGGCGTTCGTCGCCGGCCATATCGTGCACCTTCTGATAACCCTCCTGATTGCGGCAGTGATCGCCTATATCCTGAGTTCGGCCGTCGCCGCGATCGAGAGGCTCGGGATAAAGAGGAGCGTGGCCGTGACGCAGCTCTTCGTGCTCGCCGCCGCGTTCGTTGTTTCGACGCACCTGCTCTTTTCCCCCTACCTCCAGCGGGAGGTCAGGAGAGGCTATGCCCGCCTGCCTGAGTTCTCGAAACAGATAGAAGCAACGCTGTTGTCGAGTGCGGAGGACAGCCTGGAGAAGTATCCGCTGCTCGGACAGGGCATAAGAAAAGTCGTGGACGCGCTGATCGGTCCGGACGGCTTTTTCGAAACAACCCTGGATGGTTCCCGGCTTCTGACGCAGGCGACCCCATTCGTCATGGGGTTCATCCTTGTCCCTTTTTTTATTTTTTTTCTGCTCAGGGACTGGCCGAGGTTTCTGAAGGTCCTCATGGACCAGGTGCCTCCTTCCTACGTCGAAACCACCCTTTCAGTCGTTGCAGAGATGAATATACTCATCGGAAAGTATCTCCGCGGGCTTGCGGGCGAGTGTTTCTCCGTAGGGGTACTTGCGTCGTTGGGATTATGGCTGATCGGCCTGAACAACCCCATTTCACTCGGCATCCTGAGCGGTCTGGCGAATGTGATACCGTATCTCGGTCCCGTCATTGCATGTTCGGTTGCCTGCCTCATTGCGCTGATGCAGTTCAATAGTTTCGACGCGGTGCTGAACGTCGTCCTGCTCTACGTCTGTATAAAGCTCGTCGACGACCTCTTTCTCCAGCCCCTGCTGATAGGCAAGAGCGTGGAACTTCATCCGATGCTGCTTGTCATTACGATCATCATAGGAGAAAACCTGTTCGGCATAATTGGCATGATCCTCGGGGTACCCGTCGTGACTGCGGCCCAGAAGACCGCCGGTATCCTGCTCGAGCACCGCAGGGAAGCCGCGAACAGGGGGTCAACGAGAGGGCCGGCAGTGCGGCATCGCCTCCCGAGAGTTCCGGTCAGGCCGATTTAGCCCCCCGGGCGGCCTCTTACTAATGAGGTCGAAAGAAAGCGACATCTCCTCTTATTCCGTCATTTCGTCTTGTCCGGTCCCGCCCCGGGATTTCTTCGTTTTCAGAGAGATTCCCGACGCGCTTCGCTTGCGTGAATGACACGTGGTGGTCTTTAACTTATGACCTCCTTAGTAAGCCCGCTGAATGCCTTGCCGATGCAGTGCGGTGCAACATTTGGGCTGCTGTCCTGTCGCATATCCCAATTCCGGGCGCTCAGAAGCCCATCCGGGACTTGACAGGATGCCCTTTTCTGTTACACTTATGAAAGCGAAGCAGACTTGTTCGACTTAATGTTATTGACAAGATACTACTAAATATGTATGATATGAAACAGGTGAGTAAAAATGCCGGCGACCATACATGATTTTTATGAAGCATTGGGTGTCCCCAAGGATGCCTCTCAGGACGACATAAAGAAGGCCTTCAGGAAACTTGCGCGCAAATACCATCCCGACCTGAACCCGGGGGACAAAACAGCAGAGCAAAAATTCAAGGAGATGAACGAGGCATATACCGTTCTGAGCGACCCGAAAAAAAGGGAGGAGTACGACCGCTTCGGCAAGACGCCGTTCGAGCCGGGCGGTCCCTGGTACGAGGGCGTCAAGGCGCCTCGGTACGAAGACATCTTCGGCTCGGCGGATTTCTTCGGCGACCTCTTCGGAGGTGCGGCGGGGGCGGAGGCCGTACAGGCGAGGGGCGAAGATATCCTTGCGGGGCTCAGCGTTTCCCTCGAGGAAGCGTTTGCCGGCACGCAGAGGACGCTCACGATACGCAGGGAGACGAACTGCCAATCTTGCAACGGGACAGGAGCCGAATCCTATGAAACGTGTCAGAAGTGCAAGGGGAGAGGAACACTCCAGGCCTCGAGGGGTTTTTTCAGGATGCAACAGACATGCCCCGACTGCGGGGGCAGCGGGAAAAGGATCACGAAGGCCTGCAGGACCTGCGGAGGCATGGGACGAATCGTCTTGGCGGATACGGTGAAGGTGAAGATCCCGGCCGGGGTCGATAACGGCTCGAAGGTCAAAGTGAAGGGCAAGGGTAATGCAGGACTCAGGGGAGGTCCGCCGGGAGACCTTTATATCGAGATTT
>JAMCWJ010000052.1 GCA_023475105.1 Nitrospirota bacterium | reverse complement strand
TGTGTCTGCTTTTTGTATCCTCGCTTTTTCCGCGGCATGGGCAGCTGACATCTCCCTGCATGGCTTCCTTCAGGGCAACTATTCCTTCGATGCGGCCGGTTCCAACCCCGACGGCGGAGACTTTAAGCTCGCGGAGGAACGGCTCCAACTGAAGCTCGACGCCTCGAAAGACCCATTTCATCTCTTTATCAAGGCGGACGGATGGTATGATCACATCAGCCATAAATGGGACTCGGAGCTGCGGGAAGGTTATGCGGATTACACGTCGGTCAAATGGGATGCCCGAATCGGCAGGCAGGTCGTCACCTGGGGAGTCGGCGACCTGATATTCATCAACGACGTGTTTCCCAAAGACTATGCTGCATTCTTTTCGGGAAGGCCGCTGGAATACCTGAAGAACGGAATAGACGGAGGAAAAATCGGCATCTATCCCGGTTTTGCGTCTTTCGAGTTCATTGTTATTCCGTTCTTTACGTCAAATACCTTTCCTTCCCCGAACAGATTCCGGATGTTCGATCCGCTGCAGGATATTACGGACAGGCAAAAGGTGAGCCCTGCAGTGACGCTGGGGAATACGGAGATCGCTTTCAGGGCATACCGCGACATCGCGGGCTTTGATGCATCCGTCTATTTTTACCAGGGCTTTTTCAGGCAGCCGTCGATGATGCCGGACAATCCGTCGATGCCGACGAGACTGACGTTGTTTTTCCCGAAGCTTTCGGTCTATGGCGCGAGTCTTCAGGGAAGGGCGCTGGACGGCGTCTTGAGCCTCGAAGCGGCATATTACGATTCACGCGACAACAGGAGCGGGACGAACCCGGTCATCCCGAATTCACAGACGAGGTTTCTCATCGGTTACCAGAGGCAGATGTGGGAAGATTTTACGATAGGGCTCCAGTATTACGCGGAATATATGCATGACTACACGGAATATAAGGCGAACCTCCCCATGGGTTTCCCTCAGAACAGAAAATTGAACCAGCTTGTGACGGTCAGGCTTACCCAATTCTTCATGAACCAGACCATGAGGTTGTCGTGGTTTTCATTCTGGAACCCTTCCGAAGGGGATTATCTGCTGATCCCGGAAATCAAGTACAACTTCTCGGATCACGTCTGGGCGGCCCTGGGGGCGAATATCTTCGGGGGCCACAAGGAATGGACCCAGTTCGGACAACTGAACAAAAATGATAATGTATATGTGCAGGTGAGATACGAGTTTTGAACCGGCGTTCCCGTGTGTTCCCTGAGGATATGACCATCGGGTTCCTCACACAGGCACGGGAACGACCGATCAAGAGACCTTCGCGCTTCACTCAGAAATACGATTGCCGGTCTCCTTCACTCAGAAGAATCCGGGACAAACAAAAGGGACGCTGTTCCGGAACGCTCCGCGACCGTACGTGAAAGCAGTCACCCCGCAGGGATCGATCGCCAGGTCCATGACCGGCGCGTTCGGCAAGCCCGACTTGGCGCCGCTGTAATACCATGTGGCCCCGTCGTCGTTGCTCACCCAGACCCCGAGATCCGTTCCGGCATAGATAGTAGCAGGGAACGAGGGATGGACCGCGACGACGTTGCAGGGGATATTGACCGGCGGGCTCACGTTCGTCCATATCGGAGTCGCGTCTTTCGCATCGCCGGTACGGAAAAGGTGCCCCGGCTGACCGGGCGTACCCTCATTAAATCCGGATAAAGCCGCATAAAGGATGTCCGCACTCACCGGACTGAACGCCAGGCTCTCGACTGTCCGCGCCGGCAGCTGGCTGCCCGGGTTCAAGACCTTCCAGTGGCTGCCGCCGTCCGCGGTGAGATAAACCTTGTCGTTTTTGTCGGATACGGCGTATGTCTGGCAGCTTGTGTCGGAAGACGCGAAGGCGACGGCCACGATTCCAAGTGAGGCGCTGTTGACAGTCCAGACCACATCCTGGCGCGTGGGGGCGCTGAAAAAATTATCTGACCGCAAGAGATGATCCCCGCCGAATAATACTATGTTATCATTGGCGGGGCAGGGCTTCATCCGAAAACCTCCTCCGCCATAGAGCTCGGCCACGGGTATAGATTCGCTCACTGTCGCCCCATTCGGCGTACCGGTCGTCCTGCGCATCAAGTACGGCGTGCCTCCGTAGAGGCTCCAACCGCCTCTTTTGCTGTTCGCCCCGAAGAAGACATCCATGCCGTCCCCTCCCAGTAGCTTGCTCCACGATCCGACGGAAACATCCATGAGATGGACACCGCTGTCGACAACTCCCGCAAGAACAGCCGCCGGCGCAGGCTCTTCTTCCTTGAGAGAAGCCGGCTTCACGTCTCCCGAGTAGAGAGCGCCCAGGACGAGGTTGCCGCCCCGGCCTTGCCATAAGCTCCCTTCATCGTCTTCGTTCTTCATGGCGACGCCTCCGTCATTACCGTCAAGGAGGTTGAGCGGAGGCACCCACGCAAGGGCATTGTGGTCGACGTGCGTGAAGTAGTCGATCGACCCGTCGCTGTGAAACGCCCCCGAGTAGGGGTGCCACTGCGCGCCGTCATATTTGTAGAGAAAGACTCCCCCGGCGTAAAGGATGTGGGGATCGGTCGGATGTACCGTTATGGTATGGAAGGTCCGTCCTACCATATAGTCGGTGTTTTGAGGGCCGTTCCACGGGATCTCGGTCCAGACCGGGGTGTCGTCCCACGCATTGGTCGTCTTCCAGAGCCCGAGAAGCCGGCCATCCTTGCCCTTCCCGTCATATGCGTCCCGGACACTCACGTAGAGTGTGTTCGGGTTGGAAGGCGCCGAGGCGAGCTTGATCTCTCCCACACCGCCCGATTTACCGCTCCACGGTCCACTGATCGGATCCCATTTCGTGCCGTTATTCTTCGTGCGATATACTCCATTCGAGGGGTCTCCCTTTGACGCTCCGAGGGCGGCATACAGCCAGGGCCATGTCGGGTGTATTACAACATCCGTCGCATTACCCTGAAGAGTCAGGTTCCAGAAAGAGCCGCCGGTATCCGTAGCGTAAACTCCCGGTTTCGGTTTCGGTCCGGGCGGAAAATGAGCATCGGGAAAAAGTGAGGCTATGTGGTCCATGGTCGACACGACGGCGACACTTGGACTGGAAGCTGAAACTCTGATCGCAGAGACCCCCAAACCGGCGAAAGTTTGTCCGGAAATCAGGCCCCAGGTGGCGCCTCCGTCGATCGATTTGAGGATACCGATCCCGGGGTAGATACCGTAGCTCCCGGTCCCCGCGTAAACCACATTCAGGGAACTCGGCGCAAAGGCGATTGCCGAAATAGCGAGTGAAAGTTGCTCGTCCGACCTTGGCGTCCACGTCGCTCCGGCGTCATGGGTCTCCCAAATCCCGCCGTAGGCGCCTCCCGCGAGCCAATGCGCGGTATCAAGCGGGTCCACTGCGAGGGCATTTACTGCGCCCTCCGCAGGCCCGCCGAGACTTACCCACCTATCAAATGAGATCGGCATCGCCGCTATCTGCCTGTTCGCGTTGCTGAGAGCGCCCTTTGGCATATACCCCTTTGGCGCTGTCCGCTGCGACAGGGACAGATAATAGCGCTGGAAAGCCATCTGGATGGTGCCGCTGTTCGAACCTCCTCCCGCTGGCGTGCCCCCTCCATCGCCGTCGCCGCCGACGGTGCCATCACCCGTTTCCGAAAGTGGTTTCAGATGGGCCTGGAACCGCCTCGTGGCGCCGGGAAGGATCAGCGCTCCGTCCAAGAGACGACACGTAAAACCGTCCAGCCGGGCGGAGAGGGTAACATTGCGGAGCGTGCCGGAGCAGCTGGTCCAATGCGCGAGAAGAGACGTTCCGTGCAGGCCGAGGCGTACTCTCCCCAAAACTTCCGGGCAGGCGCCGGGGATCGACATCTGAACGCCCAGAACGGTCACTTCGGTCCCAAGCCCATCCGAACGGCCGGGAAATAACGGAGGCCCTTCGATTTCGTAGCTGCCGGCAAAACAGGTAACAGGAGGGACTGCATTTGCTCCCGGTGATGGAGCGCGGAGAGGCATGAATTCTTCAGAGGCATTGCTGTCCTGCTGAATGTCCATTGGCTGATCCGCCCGGACCGTGCTTCCGAGAAGTGTGAAAACAAGAAAAAAAGTGACCCATACAAACCCTTTCGTTTGGGAAAAGAAATATTTCATCCGCATGGCCACTTCTCCTTCCTTAATTCTCGCGCCATCGGGCAGCTTGCGCCGACAAACCGGGCTGCCTCTATTTATAGCCGACTCCGGGACCGTTCTGTGATTACTTCTTATCATAAGAAAAGACCCCCTGTCAATTTGAAGTTATCGGCAAAAGGCTGCCTAAACTCTTGCCTTTAGTCTGTGGCTGAATCTCAAGGTTTTGCGCAGAGGGGGCGCCCGTCATGTGGGACGAAATCCGCACGTGGAAACGAGGACTCATGAATGATAAAGGCGGACAGATGGCTTTTCCCGCACAAGTGGGGTAGAATTCTGGTATGGAGAACGGCCCTGCGTGCAGAGCGATGGTCATGTTCGGGGGCAAGGGCGGCGTGGGCAAAACCACGTGTTCGGCAGCCGTAGCCCTGCAGCTCGCATCTTCAGGGCAGAGAACGCTGATCATCACCTCCGATGCGACCCCGTCCCTTTCGGACATCTTCGAGGAGGAGATCGGAGATACGATACGATCCCTCGGGGACCGGCTCGACGCCGTCGAAATAAGCGATGCGGCGATCCTGAGGCGGTGGAAGGAAAAGTTCGGCCCCGATTTCTACGAAATCCTTTCCTGTCTCGTCGATATGGAGGGGCTGGACGGCGAGTCCCGCCACCAACTCCTGGATTATATCGGGTCTGCGCCCTCCCTGAGGGAAGAGACGATGCTCGACCTCATCGTCGACCTGGCAGGGGCGTGCGCGTACGACCGTATCGTCTGGGACACCGCCCCTGCGGGAGAGACACTGAACCTCCTGAACATGCCGGCATACATAAAAAGACATCTCAGCGCAGGCTCAAGGGTATTCGAAGGCCTCGACAGGATCGGCAGGAAGATCACCGGCAGAAGGTCGATCTCCGGTATCATGGAGCAATGGATCGGCGCTTCGGAAAGGATCTCCGCGTACCTTCACGAAAATTCGGCCTTCGTCCTCGTCGCAAACCCGGAAGCGCTTGTGGTAAGACAGGCCCGGAGGGTAGTCGAGACACTCAGGGAGTACCGGATCACCCTCCATGGAATGATCATCAACAGGGTGATCAGGAATCCCGATTCTCCATCTTTAAGCAATCTGATGAAGATTCAGGAGCGGTATCTGACCGATCTCATGGGGCTGGCGGAGGGATTGCCTGTGGCGATCCTGCCCTTTTCCCTCAAGGAGATCAGGGGGAAAAAGGCACTGAAGCAGGCGGGCAAGAGACTGCTGGCGGAACTCGGACTTTGAATGCCGGCTTCAACCGGTCATCGACAACCTGCCGATTTTTTAAGTATACTATCAGGTCTTTTGGAGAAAAGGTTTTCGACGACTGCCGCAGCGTTTTCGCCGGTGCGTGGCGGCATAAAAAGAGTCCGGGAATGCCGTGGCCTTCACATGCAGGCCGGGTTATGGGAACGAGTGCGGCTGCCGATGTTCGACGACAAGGGAGGTCTGTTTTGAGGTTCCCGGGAGACGGGATTAAGCGGATGCGACACTCCCCGTGCAAGCGATGGACAGGGTAAGCCTCCTCTGCAGCACCCATTCTGAAATGATGCACGAGTTCAGCCGGAGGTGTATCCGGCGGCTGAACGGGCACGGCATGTTGAGTCTGCTCCTTTCCCCCTTCCAGCATTTTCTCGAGGAGAATGTGCTCAAGGAAATCGAGAAGGATGCGCTGATCATCAGGCACGCCGCCCGTTCTTTTGAAGCGGGGAGTGAAGCCGGGATTGAGGAGATTTTCGAGGAGACAAAGGACGTCGACAAGGCCTTTCTTGAAAAACTGCCGCTTCCTTTCAGGGTAAATGCCCTGCATGACGACATTGAAGAGATACGGAAACGGAGGATCGAGGCGCTGGCAGGTTTTGTGACCGAACTCCTCAAAGACCCGGAAGAGTTTCGTTCCTTCGCGGATCTCGCGAGGAAGACCTATCCGGAAAGCCGGTTCAGGGAGGTTATCGGCGGTATCTTCCATCTCTACAATCTCGAAACGAGAATGGTGAGCAACTCCGTCGTCCTTCCCGCGCCCGCGCGGATCGCAAAGAACCGTCTCGCAAAGACGCTCTTCGCCGAAATGGAGGAGGCGGCGAAGGAAGTTACCGAAGAGTATGTGAACAGCGTATACGGGAGCGGAGCGCCTCATGCCTCGACCTGATCTGATCCTTCTTCATCCGCCCACGGTCTTCCGCTTCCGGGAGCATCCCGGCTTTTACGGCCCCATTAGCGACGTGATACCGTCTTCCTCGATCTTTGAGATCTACCCCATCGGTTTTCTGACGATGTCCGATTATCTCCACCGCCACGGGATCCCCGTGCGGATCGTAAACCTCGCCATGAAGATGCTCAGGAGCGAATCCTTCGATCCCGAGGAATTCATACGAAGACTGGATGCCCTTGCCTTTGGCATCGACCTTCACTGGCTCCCGCACGCAGATGGCAGCCTCAGTCTCGCCGAGCTGCTGAAAAAACACCATCCCCGAAAACCGGTCATTCTCGGCGGGTTCTCGGCCACTTATTATCACCGTGAGATCATGGCGGACTATCCTTTCGTGGATTTCATCGTGCTCGGGGACTCGGCTGAAGAGCCCCTGCGAATGCTGATCGAGGCGATAAAATCCGGGTCGGGCTTCGAGGCGGTGCCGAACCTCGTCTGGAGGGACGGCACCGGAAGGGTGATCATAAACGAGCTCTCGAACAGGCCCGAGAGTCTCGATTACATTCAGTTCGATTATCTCCATCTTCTCAAAATGGCGATAAAATACCGTGATCCGTCAGGGTACATTCCGTTCAAGTACTGGCTCACCTATCCGGTCACCGCGGTGTTTCAGTGCAGGGGATGCAGCCATAACTGCGCTTCCTGCGCAGGGTCGCTCTCCTCCTTCAAAAAACTCTGCATGAGGGAGAGACCGTGTTTCAGGCCCCCGGAACTCCTCGCAGAGGACATCCGGAAGATTTCCGAGTACACGGGGGCTCCCGTCATGGTCATAGGTGACTTCTTGCAGGCCGGCGAGGAATATGCGAGAAAATTTCTGGATGCCGTCCGGAAGTATCGGATAAAAAATGAAGTGAGCGTCGAGTTCTTTACCCCGCCGCCGCAGGAATTCATCCGGAAGGTGGCCGATTGCCTCGAAAACTTCAATGTAGAGGTATCGCCGGAATCCCACGATCCGAAGGTGAGGAAGACCTTCGGGAAGGCATACGGCAACAGGGAACTGGAGCAGATGATCGCTTCGCTCTTCGAAGTCGGCTGCAAGAGGATCGACGTATTTTTCATGGTCGGTCTGCCCTTCCAGGATTACGAATCGGTCATGGGGACGGTCGGATACTGCGAAGAGCTTTTGCGGACGTTCGGCGGGTCGGGGCGGCTGCTTCCGATGATAGCGCCCCTTGCGCCCTTCGTAGACCCGGGCAGCAGCATCTTCGAGGAGCCGGAGAAGTTCGGCTACCGGCTTTGCGCCAGGACCCTCCGGGAGCACCGGCAGGCGATGCTCATGCCGAGTTGGAAGTATACCCTCAATTACGAGACGAAATGGATGAAAAGGGACGATATCGTCCGGGCGACGTACGATGCTGCGCTCAAGCTCGTCGACATCAAGGAAGCCTATGGCGTGATCGGTAGTGAGAACGGGGCGATGATCAGGAGACATATCGTAAAGGCAAAGTCTCTCATTGAGCGGATCGACGGTGCGGGGCGTCCGGATGAGGCGCTCAGAAAAGAGATCCTCCGTTTCAATAACCTCGATTCACTGTGCGACAAGCACGAACTTGACTGGCCGATAAAGGGATGGAGGATACATTTCCTGAAACTGCTGAAGCTGCTGCTGCGCTAGGAACCGCCTCCTTTGTTTCAGGGGGCATCCGTCGGAGCGGAGCGAGAAGTAACGGGGCTCAGTCTATCTTGATAATCCCTCTGTGGATCGCAAATTTGATGAGGCCGGCCCTGCTGCCCACTCCGAGTTTTTCGCCGATATTGGTTTGATGGGCTATGACGGTCTTCGTGCTGATGTTGAGCATGTCGCCGATTTCCTTGTGCGTGAAGCCCTCCGCGATCAGTTTCAGCACCTGCTTTTCCCGGTCCGTAAGCTTTTCGTAGGGGTCCTCGACGGCCGCTTCCCTCTCTTTTCCGAGATAGCCCGCCACCACCTTCGATGCGATCGAGGAAAAGAGGTAAAATTCGCCCCTGCTCACCGCCCGTATGGCGGAGATGAGTTCGCTCCCGACGGCTCTCTTGAGGAGGTATCCCGATACCCCCGCCTTCAGGAAGCGCGCGATGTACTCCTTGTCATCGTACTGCGTAAGGACCAGGATCTTCGCGTCGGGGTTTATCCTCTTCAGCTCGAGTGTCGCCTCGAGGCCGCCGAGCTTCGGCATTGCGATGTCCATCAGGATGACGTCGGGGTTGACCTTCTTCGCCTTTTCGATGGCCTCGAGGCCGTCGGACGCTTCCGCAACGACTTCGATATCGTCGCACAGCTTGAGGAACGCGATAATCCCTTCCCTCACGAGGGCATGGTCGTCGGCGATGAGTACCGTGGTCTTAGGCATTTGTTACCTCCAGGGGTGTCAAAGGAATCTTCAGGCTTATTTTGGTCCCGTGCCCGGGCAACGAACATACCTCCAGCTTTCCGTCGAGGAGCGAGGCCCTTTCCTTCATCCCCAGGATCCCGAGCCCTCTCCCTCCGTCCGTTGCGTGACGGAGCGCGGAATGCACATCGAACCCTTCCCCGTCATCCTCTATGTCGACGATGGCCGAATTCCTTTCGGTCTTCAATATCATGAACACATTTTTTGCATCCGCATGCCTCGCGATATTCGAAAGCGATTCCTGGATGATTCTGAAGAGCGTGATCTCGATGCGCGGGTCGAATCTCCGGTTCGCCTCCATGTCTATCGTAAGGTGGTAGCGTATCCCCTTTTCACCGAGATGCTTGTCGAGGAGCCATTTGATGGCGGCTTCGAGGCCGAGGTCATCGAGGATCGTCGGGCGCAGGTTCTGGATGACGTTATGGATGCCGTCGATCGTCTTGAGGGCTATCTGTCTCATCTCCTCTATCTTTTCGCCGGTGACCTTGTCGGGATAGAGTTTGCAGATGTCGAGCTTGATGAGAAAGGCGGAAATATCCTGGAGGATCTCATCGTGGAGCTCGCGGCCGATCCTTTTCCGCTCTTCTTCCTGAGAGGAAATCAGCTTCTTCAGCAGGTTCTCGACCTTGCGGCGGCTCTGATGGATCTGCTGCGTCCTCTCGATCACGCGGTTTTCGAGCTCGATGTTATGGCGGTGGATGCTTTCGAGGGATTCGTGAAGCTTTACCCTCATGGCGTCGAAACTCCGGGCGAGGGTGCCGATCTCGTCCCTGCTCGACGTTTTGACCGGTTCCGTGAGATTCCCCTTCGCGATCCTCTCCGTTGCGTTGATGAGCGACTGTATCGGCTTCACAATGCCCCTGCTCAGCCCGATCCCAAGGATCAGGGCGGTCACCAGGGACAAGAGTGTCAGGACGAAAAAGCCCTTTTTCAATTTTGTGGAAGGCGAAAAGACGATATCCTGCGGTTCTCTCACCGAGATGCCCCAGGGAGCTGCGGAGAGCGGAACAAAGGCGAGCATGTCGTTCGTCCTGACTTGATCCGGGTCTTCCTCGGTGTGGCATCTGTGGCAGGTGCCGACGGTGCTTTTCCTTGCCGCTATCAGATTGCCGAGGAACTTGTTATGGTCGCTGCTCGTCAGAATCCGTTTCGGGTCGCTCGAAGCGATAATGGTGCCGTGGCTGTCGACGAGCTCGATAGTGGCGTGCGTGCCGACCGGAATCGACTTGATGATCTTGGTGAAGGTGTAATTGGTCGGATTGATCTCCCCCCCGGCGACCCCGATCGGTTTTCCTTCCTTATTTTTGAGCGGGACGAAGGCGAAGATCACTTTTCTCTGCGTCGCATCGATCGTATAGACATCGGAAATGACCGGCTTGCCTTCCGTGAGCATCCTGCTCACATAGGGGATACTGAGGAGGTTCACCTTTTCTCCCTCCTTGTGAGGATACGTCATCACGACGTTTCCGTAGACGTCCATAAGGAAAATCCTGTCGGTGAATATGGAGTACTCATACGCGGCCTTGAGCGCCCTTTTTTCGGGCTCCCAGTCATTGTCCTCGAAGTCGATTCTGCCGGAGATCGAGATGTCGTAGAGTCTCGTGAGGTTCGTTTCGAGCACGTAGTCGAAATATTTTCCGATGATATTTGCAAGGGCGAGACGGTTTCCGAGGGAACGCTGGATGCTGTCATTGACACTCAGGTAGCTTACGACACCGAGACCGATCAGAATAGTGAATATGCCGAGGATAACTGAAAAGGTTATTCTTCTTCGCATATCTCTTTATTTGTACGTTATACCACCCTAGGAGGAATGTCAAGCGAAGAGCCGCACCCAAATCCACCATCAACTCTGCGTGAGGATGCATTCGAATGGTTTTCAGCGGGCCGTATCGCCTCACCTTTTGGGGTGAGGCGGCCCGGCGCCTCGGAGCGAAGCGAGAATGAGAGAGAATGCCGTCCTCACGCGGTATCGGGTTTTCTTGATAACGAATTTTGGCGCCGGGACGCCGTTTATCGGGACATTTCCTCCGTTTCGAGCTTGCGGGCCTTCCTGCGGCGTTTCCTGCCCGCCTCATCCTGGGTCCGGTTTTCGATCCGCATCAGCTCGAGGGGATGCTCACGGGACATTCTTTCTCTCGAGATATACCCCGTAAAGATACTCGTGTCGAGCGGGAAGACCTCGGGACTGAATATGGAGTTATAGATATGCCATACCGCTATGAGAAGGATAATGACGAGGGCCTCGTTGGAGTGGAGCGCCTTTGCCACGGGAATGACCTGTCCGGGAAGAAATCCGACCACGAAGGTGGGGAACCACAGGACAAGCCCCGTAGCGATCATCAGAAGACCCCCCGTAAGAATGCCCCAATATTCGAATTTCTGCTTGTAGGTGTAACGGTCGCACAGTGCGGGAGAATTTTCGGCCCCGAGGTAGTACCGGAGATCGCGAACGGCGTCGGTTAGGTCGTTCTTGGTGATGACCATTGACGGCTGTCTCTTTTTGAGGACGATACCCACGGATGCGCCGACAATATGCACTGACGCAGCGACCATGAAGACAATCCCGGCGCAGCGATGGATCAGTCTGACGTTATCGATACCGCCGAGCTTCAGGATGAGCCACCGGGAAAGGTCGAGGGAAAAGAATTTCTGGGATATCCCGGTCACGACGAGGACCACGAAAGCAAACACGTGCACCCAGTGTTCGACAATGAGGGAGGTGCTGAATCTCCTTATCCTCTCTCCCATACCCGTCTCTTTCTCTTTCATCTTTCGCTCCTTTTCATCTGTCCACCGCATAGCGCCATATATGCAGCAGGATCTGGAGGAACAAACCCACCACAAGCACCGGGATAAATATCTTGTAGAGGAGATTCACCAGAAACACGAGGGGCGCGCTTTTCATGTTCGGTTCGTAATGGGACAACCAGGTGTTGGGGAAATCCCTCGGCGCGTCTTTGTGGCACTGCTGGCATCTCTGCACCAGGTTTGCCTTCAGGACTGCCGCATCGGTGCCGCGCGTGCTGGTTATGTTATGGGTGCCGTGGCAATCGGTGCAGACGGCGATCGGCCGGGCGGGTTTATCGAGGGACTCGCGCTGCTTCCGGTAAAAGCCGAGGGTCACGCCGTGGAAGTCCGAGAGATAGGTCTTCACCACGTCCGTCGAGAGACCGTATTTCCCCATGATCGCCTTGTTCGCGTGGCAATTGCTGCACATGGTCGGGATCCTCTCCCGGTAATCGAGCGTGTGGGGATTCAATATGTCGTGCGCTTTGTGGCAGTCGATGCAGACGGGGACATCCTGGTTCTTCTCATCGAAGAGGGCCTTGCCGTGGATGCTTCTCGCGTACACATCGTATATTGCCGGATGGCAGCGCTGACACCTCTTTGTGGTGAGCGATCTCTCCCTGCTTCCCCCTGATATCGAGTGCGCGCCGTGGCAATCGGTGCAGACCGGGGCCTTCAGGTTCCCCTTGCTGAGCACGGTGTAATGGATGCTTTCGATCGTCTTGCTGTACTTGTCGAAATGGCATCGTCTGCAGCTCTCCGAAGAGGCGAGCGTGTATTCCCTTCCGCTCTTGAAGATCCGCTGCGGGTGTTCTTCGGAGGAAAAGCCGTAATGACAGTCCGAACAGCTGAGCTTGCCATGTACCGACGTATCGAGCAATTTCTTGTCTACGGAGAGGGACAGCTGTTCTCCGTTTCTGAAAGCCATGGAGAGAGGATGCCCATGGCAGCCGAGGCAGTACTGCGTCTCACTGGCGAAGACCTTGCCTCCCTTTATCGGACTGACCGAGTGAGCGCCGTGGCATTCGGTGCAGACAGCGGGTTTTCCCTCTCCTTCCGCACGGAGCAGGCCGGCATGGATGGGGTTCTCCTTCAGCTGCTGGTCCCCATGGCAGCGTCTGCATTCCCGGGAGGTCTTTATCTGGTACTGCTTCTTGCTTCTGAACCTCCTCGATGGATGATTGTCCGATGAAAAATCGCTATGGCATCCGGAGCAGGGCAGGAAATTATGGACCGAAGCTGCGAACTTCTCCGGGCTTACATATGCCGAAAGCAATTCCCCGTTTTCGAAGGTCTTCACTATTCCCTGCTTTCCGTGGCATCCCAGACAAGTTCCGGCCTCGTCGGACAGGACGATATCTTTGGCGTCCGCCCCGTCAGTGAGAGCGGCGCCCGCAAGCAACAGCGGTATCAAAACAACGAGTATTCTTCTTATTTTTTGCATAGATACCCCCTTGCAAGCACTTAAAGTATACCGAGGGAAAGCAGAACGATACCCTAATGCATGCAGTTACGTTCCCGGACGCCGGAAGAAGCGTGCCGCGGCCCGGCAAAACCGCGGAGGCGTTCGCTCCGTTCCGGTGAATACCCCTGCCGGGACCGGACTCCGCCGGCCCTGGTGTAAGGCGCGTATCCGTATCAGTGAGCGTCTTCATAGTCGGATTCTTCTCTCAGAACGGGCATCCTGTTCAGGATCCAGCGGAACACAAGCACGTGGATCGTCGCGATGCAGAGCACGACCGCCACTTCTTTCCAGGGAGGAATAATGTGCGCGAAGTGGTGGGGAAGGTTCCAGTTAAAGGTAATGATCGCGATGTTGATCCTGTTCATGACCACGCCGAAGACCGCGAGAAAAGCCGCAAACCTCACCGTATTGACGCTGCGTTTCTTGAACCCGATGCTGTAGATGAGGGCGGGGGCGAGGACGAGCAGGAATATCTCGACGAGATACCAGTAGCCGTAGCCCGTGTTCAGAAGGTGCCAGTTGCTGTCATGGGTAAGGGCGATGACCTTTATCGCAAAGTACACGTATATGGCGATGGCCGCGCCTTTGCCGAGTCCCAGCGTCAGTTTGGGCAGGCTCGAGAGAAAGGTCTTGCCGCATTTGTCTTTCAGGAAACGGGCAGAGAGCGTGCTCACCACTATCACCATCGAGAGGGCCGCGTAGACGCTCGAACTCAGGTAGAGGACCGGTATATACGAGGAAAACCAGAGCGGATGGACCTTCCCCGGTGCGAGAAGGAACATGGCGCCGAGGGCCGATTGGTGGAGCGTCGAGAGGATGATGCCTGCGATGGTCATTCCGATGGTCACTCTGAGCGCCCATCTGCGGACCCTGCGCGACTTCAGCCACTCCAGAACGGCGGGGCTGAATTCGACGAGCTGGACCGTGAGGTAGGTGGCGACGTGCCATGCTACAAGGAACAGTACAGAGGCGGTGCCGAACGCCACGCCCATGGGGTAGTAGATGCGCCACGGCCTGCCGAGGTCGGTGAGAAGATAGACGACCGCGAAGAAATAGCCCAGGAGTCCGGTGAGCACGGCAAGCCTCACGATTGGGTGGTATCTTTTGAAACCGAAGATATAGTAGGCGGTGGCCATGACAAACCCGGTGGCGGACAGGGGCACGCCCCCGAAGAGCCCCCAGCCGAGGAAGAGGCCCCAGGGATACTCGTTCGAGCTGTGCGTCACCAGGGACAACCCGATATAGAACCTCATTGCGATAAGGGGCAATCCTATGGCCAGTATGCCTGCGGCTATCACGTTGAAGGGCGTAATCAGGGTCCTCATGTATTCGGGCCAAGTCATGCCCATCAGGAGTTTTTCCATGAACCAGGATCGGAAATTGTCTGTTCTGGCGATGGTTCCGTTAGCCATTTTTCTCCTCCTCATTCTTCTTGGATTTGGCCTTTTCCTCTTCCACTTCATCCCTGTGGCGCAGAGCCGCGTAACACATTCCGAAGAGGGCGGGCCAGACGGTAAGGACCAGAGGCACTGCCGAAAGGAACCCCTTCGTTTCTTCGACAAGGGGCTTGTTCGGTATGTTCGTCGGAAAGCCCAGCTGACCGAACGGGACCCCTGAGATGTACATCCAGCTTGTCCCTCCCGCTTCCTTTTCGCCGTAAATGTGATCGATATACCTGTCGGGGTTTTTTGTGATCTTTTCCCTTGCGAGCTTGAGGAGGTCTTCCCTCTTGCCGAAGGTGATGGCCCCCGTCGGGCAGGTCTCTGCACAAGCCGGGATTCCTCCGGCCTTCACTCTGCCGTAGCACATCGTGCATTTCACGATCTTCGGTTCGAGTGCGCTGTCGTAGTCATAGGCCGGCACATAGAAGGGACAGGCAGTCATGCAGTATCTGCACCCGAAGCAGAGGTCCTCGTTGTAGGTGACGGGCCCTTCGGGCGTCTTATTGTACGCGTGTATCGGGCAGGCGGTGGCGCATCCCGGTTCGTTGCAATGGTTGCACTGTATCTTACGGTAGACGAACTTGTTTTTGTCTTTGGGGTCCTGGTACCTGTTGACGACGGTATATGCCTTTGCCGTCGGTCTCCTCACCTCGTTGAAAACCGACGGGTCATCGAAGGAAGTCGAGGGGTTGGGAAGATTATTCGCTTCGTTGCAGGCCTTCTCGCAGCTGCGGCACCCCACACATGCGGTCAGGTCGGTGAGCATGCCGAAGCGGTTCGGCCAGCCGGCAAACTCCCCTGCAGCGTTCAGCGCGGAAGGGCTGATGAGGGCGGAAGCCCCGGCCGCGGTCACGGTCCCCAGAAAGCATCTCCGGGAAATCCTCCCTGGGGCGGCTTCCTTAAGGCCGTTTCCGCCGTCTTTCGGTGCGGAGCTCGTTTCGTCTACAACGTGTTTTTCAGGTGTCTTCGCCATAAAAGCCTCCTTTAAAACAAGGATTATTGGGATTTCTTGCTCATCGTCACGTCTCTTTTCGCATGACAGAGCTCAGTGCAGCCCTGAGGCCCTTTGCCGACATCACCCATTCCCCGGTGGCACTTGAAGCACTGGGTATGATATGCAACCTTGAGTCCGGGAATCCCGGGGTTCTCGGGAGAATATGCGCCGTGACAACTCTTGCAGGCACTAAAATTATGAGTAACCGAGTTTTTGAATGCTGCAGCGTCAAGGGAATGGCAGCTTTTGCACGGAAGACTTCCGTTATTGCCGTGTTCGTGATGACAGACGCCGCAGTTTCCCGCGAGGCCGGTATGCCGCTCATGGGTGAACAGAACAGGCTCGTATTTGTCCTTCAGCGTGTCAAGGGTGACCACATCCGGGGCCTTTGCCGGGCTTCCCGCATACAGTGAGGCGGCAAAGGAGAGAAGAGCGCTGACAATGAGGACTATAAGAATCATTTTTTTCATATAAGGTGCCTCCTGTTCGGCAGTTCCCGCGGCTTTCGACCTTCCCGGCATCTCCTCCCGGGGAACCGCCGATGTTTCCTTCGGTACAGGTATTCAGGTTATTTCGTTTCATCCTCTTTTTTCTCTTCCTTCTTTTTCTTTTTGCCGGCGAGATATGCCTCAGTGGGCCTCCAGCCGAAGGATGCGCTTCTCCCTGCCAGACCCAGTACGCCGTTGAGCGCGGCGGCGCCTACGGCAAAGGCGAAGGCAAAGGGAAGCATCACGATGTAGCCCAGACCGATAAACGGGGCCGCGACGATTCTCTTGATGGTCGTCCTGGCAGCGTCCCGGTGACTTTTCACGAATTCCAGGTCTTCCCTTCCCCCTTCCTTCAGGGTCTTGAAAGGCTTTGGCTTCAGCACCTCCGCATACACGATGTATACGGCGATGAATGCAACCGAGATCAGATACTCTACCCCCTTGATATGGGTCAAATAGTCGTAAAGCGTGTTCATCGTATCCTCCTCTCCCAAGGGCCTGTCGTGCCCTTTCCGCTTATTTGGGTGTCTTCTTTTTCCCCTTCTTCTTGCCTGTCAGGTTGGCCTCACTCGGTCTCCACCCGAATGAGACGAGATTCCCGAGCAGACCGGCAAGTCCGGTCACAAGCTTTTTCCCTATCAGGGCCGCGATGGTCCCGAGTGCGATGAAAGGCATGGCGATGACATACAACAGTCCTATTGCGGGGCCTGCAAGGAGCACAATACCCGGTGGAAATCTGGTGTACGTCGTGTTGGCGTCCCCCGGAAGCGTCCCTTCATCGGCAATGTCGATCCGGCTTCCGTTCGAAATGTTCCAGTAGGTCCCCTTTCCAACCTTTCGTCCTCCTTTGTACCTGAACATCGTATTCCACCTCCTTTCTCTTCTCTTCTAATTTATTTATAGCAGAGGTTCGCAGGGAATATAATTGGAAGAAGTTCCTATTTCAAGGGGAAAATTGTCCTACGGGGATGAGAGGAAGATCCTAAAAAAATAATGAAAGTCAAAGGGATTGACCGGCGCGAGGGTTCGCCTTCCGGCCATGGTCCGGCATCTTGAGCGGCGCGGGTCAGCGCAGCATACTGTCCGCGATTTTCACCAGTTCGAAAGGGGGCGCCTTTATCGTCAGACTGATCCTGTAGTTCGCTTCGTCCCAGGAAATCCTGCTGCAGGGGATTTCGTTCCCGCATGTCCCGACTTCAAGCAGGGCAGTCCGCCCCTTCAGGGTATAATTCACTTGGTCTTTTATCTGCAGTATCGCTATCGTTCCGTCCGGGGCGAAGCGTTTGTCTGCGGCCTGGGATATGACGAGGGCGACGTCGCCGGTCTTCCCCTGCGTGAACTCCATCACGACCGCAAGAAAGGGTCTCGACTGCGCCAGGATCCTCGAAGGGGGCCAGGCAAGATTCTGGGGGAAGTAAGAAGGAACATAAATGTCCCTGACGCCCAGGTCCGATTTCACGTCTTCGATGCTGCCGTAACTCTTCATCATGCCCCCCTGGAGCACCTCGGGCAGCCAGTTCGTGACCCGGAGCACCCCGACGAGGATCGCGATGGTCACCGCAAAATACAGGAACCCCCGAACGTTCTTACGCACGCTTCACCCCTTTCATCAAACAACAAAATAGTTGATCGCAACAATCACCGCAAGCGTGAGGAGGAACTTCACCCACTCTCCCCCCGTCCTGTGCGGCGGCCCCTCTTCGAGTCTCTTGATCCTGCTTTCAAGATGCACGTTATGGCTGTAGTCTTCGAGGGCGGCCCCGAGCGCAGAGGGCTTCTTTATCGTTTCGAGGCTGAGGTCTTCCCTTTCAGAGTTGAATTTCCTCAGGACTTCGGCCAGCGCCCGGGGTTTGTGTGTGAAACGGACGGCGATGTCATCGCACACCTTTTCCTCTTCCTGGATGATGCGCCTGAATTCGACGAGGACCACAGGGTTGAAGAACATGAGGATTCGGATAAGAAACACGATGATGAGCAGAGGACGCCTGTTCCTCGCAATGTGTGCAGCCTCGTGTGCGACCGCGGCCCTGAGCTGCTCGCCGTTCAGCAGGTCGATCAGGCCTCTCGAGAGGAAGACCGTCGGGCTTCTGCCCGTGGAGGAAAAGAGGATGAACTCATCTTCTTCTATCACGGAGACCCGGGGCATTCCGCCGGGGAGATGCTCGAGCGCCTTGCCCACGACCGGATCAACGGGTTCTTCCTCCGGGGATGCCGGCCCCCGCGATTCAACGGTATGTTTCACAACGGGGATCATCTCCTGGAAAAGAAAGACAAAGGCGGTGACGGAAAGGATACAGACGAAGACGACATTCAACGGAATTATTCCCCATAACTCCATATTCAGCCACCTGCCGCTGTCGAAGAGCGCTTCCAGCCTGAAAGAGAGCGATCCCCTCTCCGGGTTTATCATTTGGTAGGCCGGGAAGGAAACGATCGGAAAGAGCACGACGATCAGGCTGAACCGCTGCTGTACGAGCGGATCGGTGATTCTCCAGGCCTGGATAGCCCTGTCTGCGACGAGCGCTGCGACCAGGGAGTGGCAGCACGCCTGGACAATATACCTGCCGATGTAGGAATCAAGAAAGTTCGCTAAGGTCATGCCTTATCCCCTTGTATAGCAGAAAAGGTTTTTTTATCATAGCAGATTTTTCTGCGACTCACACCTCTGCCGCAACGGGTCCGAATGCAGGACGACAGAGGGGGCTTTTGGGGGTGACGGCGGAGGCGCCGGGATTCCCGGGGATGACCCGGTTTGTCCCGGAAGGTCACACAGCGGTGCACAGGAATCCATGAGGGAGAGGGGACATCTCACAACTATAAACCAATTCTAGGGGTAGTCTCTTTGCAGTAAATCCGTCAAAATCTGTGCATTATGCTCTGCCAACCGTCGTTCTAAATTATACGTCGACCCTGTGTAGTATGACCCATCTGAACATCTCAGAATATATACATATGGCACGGGTAGTAAGAGGAAAGCACTTTCTATTCTTGAAATAGTCCTTTTTGAGAGCCTAATACCTTGCTCTTCTTCGCACTGCCTCCCGTCCCCTTATTGACAGCCTTATTCTTGCCTTTCACAAATCTACCATAGATCCTTTTTATCTCCCTTGCTTTTCCGCAATACATTACTCTTTCGGGGCATGGTTCATTTACACAGGCGGGTCCTGATTTCTCGAAGATTATTGGTGCGACAGTTTTCACCAATAATAACATTTGATGCGCCATCTCTCTAATCTCCCATTGAGCTCTGAAACAGCAGCGCTGTCTGAAGAAGTGCAGCAATTCCCGTGCATTCATTGTCAGCATTATCTTTGTTTCAGTAGCGTTAGGAAGGACAAATCTTGCATCCTGGTTAGCTATTTCACCTTTCTTGCCTTTTTCGTTAAGTTTCTTAACGATATGATTATATGCCTGCTGAGCTTCGTCCATAAACTTTTCATAAAATGTCATCAGTTCCTTATCTCCTCTGATTGTCGGCGGGATTATATAATCAAATCCAGTCTCTTCGCTTACGTATCGCTGAGACTGTTGGGAATAAGATGCCAGTCTATGCCTCACGAGTTGGTGCGAGCACGCACGGGATATTCCTTCAACAGCAAAAGTAAAAGATGCATGTTCAATCGGGCTCATGTGCCCTATTTTCATCAGTTTTTCCACAAATTCTCTCTGGTCTTTCGTCTCGATCTTCTCCCTTAAGGACCAGATATCGGAGGGGCTGTAGCAGAGCCTGGCAGCCATGGCAATAGTCTCCTCGGGGTTGGGAGTATGCCGTAGAAGGATTACTTTAAGTTTGGCCTCTGGCATCGGTGTTATCATATCATATTTCAAAACTCCTTGACACAAAAGGCTGAAAATCATTATTCTTAGGCCATGAAAAAACTCTGGGCCGGAAGGTTTAAAGAGGAGACTGCAGGCGTCGTGGAGTCCTTCACCGAGTCGATCTCCTTTGACAGGCGTCTTTGGAAATACGATATCGAGGGAAGCATCGCCCATGCCGCGATGCTCGGCAGACAGGGCATCATCCCTGTCCGGGATTCGGAAAGAATCATCAGGGGCTTGAAAGAGATCGCGAAGGAGATAGAGGGGGGGAAGTTCCGCTTCAGGCAAGACCTCGAGGACGTGCACATGAACATAGAGGTTGCCCTTACGGAGAAGATAGGTTCCGCGGGGAAGATGCTCCATACCGCGCGATCGCGGAACGACCAGATCGCCCTCGATCTCAGACTGTACCTGAGGGACGAGATCGGGCAGATAGTGTCTGCGCTCACGGCCCTGATGGGCGTTCTGGCGGAGAGCGCGGAAAGGCACATCGATTATCTGATGCCGGGCTATACGCATATGCAGAGGGCGCAGCCCGTGCTTCTGTCCCATCACCTTCTGGCCTATGGGGAGATGTTCGGCAGGGACAGGGACAGGCTGAGGGACGCACTGAAAAGAGTAAACGTCATGCCCCTCGGTGCGTGCGCCCTTGCAGGTACGTCCCTGCCTATAGACCGCAGCTACGTTGCGAAGTTGCTTCGTTTTGGGGGGATCGCAGGGAACAGTATCGATGCGGTTTCGGACAGGGATTTTGCCCTGGAATTCCTCGCGGATGCGGCGATTCTTGCGGTGCATCTTTCGCGCTTTGCCGAGGAGCTTGTGCTGTGGTCGACGGAAGAATTCTCCTTTGTGGAACTCCCTGACGCATTCACGACGGGTTCGAGTATCATGCCGCAGAAGAAAAACCCCGATGTGGCGGAGCTTGCAAGGGGAAAGACAGGGAGGATCTTCGGAGCGCTCATTTCCCTTCTCACTGTGATGAAGGGGCTGCCCCTTTCGTACAACCGAGACATGCAGGAAGATAAGGTCCCCGTCTTCGATGCCGTGGACACGACAAAGGCGTCTCTTTCCGTCCTCACCTCCATGATCCCGAAGATCAGGTTCCATAGGGAGGTTCTTGCGAAAACCGCCGGAGCGGCGTATTCGACGGCGACCGATATCGCCGAGTACCTCGTGCGGAAAGGCATGCCCTTCCGGGACGCCCACGGGGTGACGGGCAAGATAGTCCTCCACTGTGCGGAAAACAAGATGAGGCTTGAAGATCTGAAGATAGCGGATTTCAGAAGGTTCTCCGGACTGATAGGCCCTGATATCTACCGTTGCCTCACTGCCGAAGGCTCTGTCGCGGCAAAAAGATCGAGGGGCGGCACATCGAGATCGGAAGTGAGAAGACAGATCAGAAGGCTCAGGAAGATAATGATACGTGAAGAGTGAAGAGGTCGTTCCGGCTGGGAGGGATGCGGGGAGATTCTTGGGCCGATGGAACAGCAGTGATACCCGTATTGATTATCCGTCACTTGTGACTCGTTACTCGTTACTCATCATTGTCCTGGTATTAACGGTCTCCTGCGGCAGGAAAGGACCTCCCACGCTGAAGGCTTACGAAAAGCCCCAAGCGCCATCGCGGCTTTCGGCTATCCACAGGGAAGCCAAGATTATTCTTGCGTGGTCCTATCCCGACAATCTAAGGGACTCCCTGAAGGGCTTTGTGGTCCTGAGGTCCGGGGGAGGCGGTCCTTTCGAGAAAATTGAGACCGTGGAGAACGACCGTAACACTTTTTTAGACGGCACTTTTGAAACAGACCGGGCCTACCGGTATAAAGTCGTCGCCGTTAATCCGAAAGGGGTGGCGAGCAACGATTCGAATATCGTCTCGGTAGTCCCGAAGCCTTTGCCCTTGCCTCCCGAAGCAATCCGCTTCAGGATAATGTCCGATTCCATGGAACTCACCTGGAAAAGTTCGGGAGAGGGTATCTGCTACAATGTATATAGATCCCTCGAAAAGGGTAAGTTTTCCGGGGTTCCCCTCAACGGCGAGCCCGTGTGCAAGACTTCCTTTGAGGACACGAGGCTTTTCCCCGAAACGACAGTGTATTACGTGGTCAGGTCGCTCCATGACGCCGATGTCGAGGACGAGGGGTATGCTTCACAGGAGATCGCCGTGGCCCCTTCTGATTTTGTCCCTTCGGCTCCGGGCGATCTCAGGATCGTGGAGGACACGAAGGTCTATCTGACCTGGAAGGAGAGCGCGGAAGCCTGGGTGAGGGGATACAGGGTCTTCAGGAGGACCGGAGATGAAAAGGAATTTACCCCAATCGGGGAGGTGAAGGTTCCCTCATTCACGGACGCAGTAAGGACCGGGAAGAAGGTCTGGTACATGATAAGGGCGATCGGGCCGGTAAAGGAGAGCGAACCGTTGACCGGTGAGGCGCGGTGAAACCGTTCGAATGCATCCTCACGCGGAGTCGATGGTTTTGATGAGTATTGATGAGCGTTGACAAGCAAAGAGCGCTTGTATTAGTCTAGACCCATCCCCCGGAAGTTCTGTGAGACGGAAGGTAATTTGTTCGGATAGAGAATGGCCTGGATGAAAGAGAAGATATTAAAAGCCTTCGAAGAAAGCATCTCGGTAAAGGATAAATTCGTAAAGGAACACGTCGACGCTATCATGGAGGCCTCCAAGCTCATTGCAGAGGCATTCAACGACGGCAAGAAGCTCCTCCTCTTCGGCAACGGCGGCAGCGCCACGGACGCCTCTCATATCGCGGCGGAATTTATCAACAGGTTCAAAAGGGAAAGGCCCGGCCTTCCTGCGATAGCCCTCACTACCGACGTGGCGGTCCTCACCTCGATCGCCAACGACTACGACTTCACCGAGATTTTCGCGCGGCAGCTCAAGTCTCTCTCTGAAGAAGGCGATGTCGTTCTTGCGATAAGCACAAGCGGAAATTCCGGCAACGTCCTCAAGGCGATGGATGTGGCAAAGAGAAGGAAACTCAGGACTATCGTGTTTACCGGAGCGAAGGGGGAAAAGTTTGCATCCAGGGCCGACTATGGATTCATCGTCCCTTCCGAAAACACCCCGAGAATACAGGAAACGCACATCACCCTGGGGCATGTCCTCTGCCAGATGGTGGAGGAGATACTCTTTGAAAGCCCGAGGAAGAGATAGCCTTTTCGTCTCCGCCCGCGGGCCGGCTGTCCCCGGCCTGCCGTCATGGTAATACTCGGTCTGGACCCCGGTCTCGCCAGCACGGGCTTCGGTGCGATCGAGTGCGGGAGAAGCGCTTCTTCCCTGCTGAAATGCGGGTATATCAGGACCTCTCCGAGAGAACATATCTCCCACCGGCTGTTCCAGATTCATGCCGACCTCAATCAGCTGATCCGCACGCTCGGCCCTGACCTGATCGCGATAGAAAACGTCTTTTCCCTTGTCAAATACCCGAAGGCCGGTATATTATTGGGCGGCGTTTTGGGTATCATGTACCTGTCTGTTTTTCAGAATGGCGTTGCGATGACCGAGATCACCCCGAAAGAGGTGAAGAATTCCCTTGTGGGACACGGAGGGGCGGACAAGGGCCAGGTGAAAGAGACGATCAAGGACCTGCTCGGCATTTCGGACCTGAAATCGTTCCATGCCTCCGACGCGCTGGCGGTCGCGCTGACGGCGTTTTACAGAAAAACGGGATGGAGAGAGCGATGATCTCTTATCTGAGGGGCATAGTGAGAATGGACCGCGGAAGGGATGACAGGCTTACCCTCATCGTGAACGGGGTAGGGTACGACATCCTGGTACCCGCCTACGCCATGAAGAGGATAAAGGCGGAAAAGAAGGACGGCGAGGAACTGGAACTCCATATCTCCTATAACCAGACGGAGAGGCAGCCGAAACCCGTGCTTGTGGGTTTCCCGTCCTCCCTTGACAAGGAATTTTTCGAGCTGTTCATATCGGTCGAGGATATCGGCCCCTCGGCAGCAGTGAGGGCACTTGTGAAGCCGGTGAGGGAGATCGCGCGCTCGATCGAGGGAAAGGATGCGAAGGCGCTGAAGGAATTGAAGGGCATCGGCGAGAGGAAGGCGGAAAAGATCATCGCCGCGCTGAAGGGGAAGGCGGCGAAGTATGCGCTGATGCAGGAAGTAGAAGCGCCCGAAGAAGTCGCTGAGGACTTCAGGAAGGAAGTGGAGGACGTCCTGGTGAACCAGCTCGGGCACAAGCTTCCCGAGGCGCGGAAGATGATAGAGGAGGCGATGAGGCGGAGCCCCCGCATCAGCTCGTCCGAGGAACTGTTCGAGGAAGTGTACAGGGGACAGAGACAATGATCTATGAGGAAGAAGGCGGGCTGTCCGATATCCTGAAAGAGAAGAGCCCCCTCGATGAGGAGAACAACCTCAGCCTGAGGCCGAAGAAACTCTCGGAGTATATAGGCCAGGACAAGATAGTCGAAACCCTGAAGATCGCCATCGAGGCTGCGTTGCAGAGGAAAGAGCCCCTCGACCATATCCTTTTCAACGGTCCTCCGGGGCTCGGGAAAACGACGCTGGCCCATATCATCGCGAGCGAGATGGGGACGAAGATCATCACCTCTTCCGGACCGGCCCTCGAAAAAGGCGGCGACCTGATGGGGATCCTGACGCATATGGAAAAAGGAGACGTCTTCTTCATCGACGAGATCCACAGGATACCGAAAATCGTCGAGGAATTCCTCTATCCGGCCATGGAGGACTTTGCCGTGGATTTCATTTTCGACAAGGGCGTGCATGCGAGGACCCACCGCTACAGACTCGAACCCTTCACGCTGATAGGAGCCACGACGCGGGCAGGGCTTCTCTCTTCTCCTCTGAGGGAGCGTTTCGGCATCACGAGAGACCTCGATTTCTACGTCGAAAAAGACCTTGTCCGGATCGTGAAACGCTCCGCCGCGATACTGGAGGTTGCGATAGAACAGGAAGGCGCTTTTGAGATTGCCAGGAGAGCGAGGGGGACGCCGAGGGTCGCAAACCGGCTCTTGAAGCGCGTACGCGACTATGCGCAGGTGCGGGCCCAGGGGAGAATTACGAAGGCCGTGGCCGTGGAGGCCCTGGCTCTCGAAGGCATCGACGAGCACGGCCTTGGAGAGACGGACCGGAAACTACTCGGAACGATCATCCTGAATTACAAGGGAGGTCCTGTAGGCATCGAGGCCCTCGCTTCGACCCTTCAGATAGAGTCGGACGTACTGCTCGATGTGATCGAGCCGTATCTGCTGAAATCGGGATTTGTGATCAGGACTTCGCAGGGGAGAAAGGCCTCGGAAAAGGCTTATGCCCTCCTCGATATACCCCTCGGGGGCGAACCGGGGCTCTTCGATCGCTCGAAAAGCAAGAGGCGCCCGTAATAGCCGCACTACATTACGGAGGTTCTGTGGAATCTGAAATGATGAGGGCAGTGGTGTTGGGTCTTGTTCAGGGGATTACGGAATTCTTTCCCGTGAGCAGTACGGCCCACCTCATCCTTTTCCCCTGGTTCTTCGGATGGAAGGGCGAGGTGAATACGCTCCTGTTCGACGTGGCGCTTCATGCCGGTACCCTGGTCGCCCTGCTCATCTGCTTTTACAAGGACTGGCTGAAGATGCTCTCCTCGGACAGAAAGATGCTTCTCTTCATCGCGGTCGCGACGATACCCGCAGGACTTGCCGGAGTCCTGTTCGGAGACGCCGTGGAGCAAACCTTGAGAAACCCCCTGGTTATCGCTTTTTCGACGATCGCCTTCGGTCTCTTTATGCTCGCCGCGGAGAAAAAAAGCAAGAGCAGGAAAAAGCGGACCTCGCTCGCGGATTCGCTTTTTATCGGCGGTGCCCAGGCGGTCGCGCTGATCCCTGGTGTTTCGCGATCGGGCATCACGATGACGGCCGGACTGTTCAGGGACCTTACAAGGGAAGCCGCGGTGCGGTTCTCGTTCCTCCTGTCTACGCCGATCATAGGAGGGGCCACCCTGCTCGAGGGAAGAAAACTCCTGAAAGATCACGGCCATTATCATCTCGATATATTCGCCGTCGGTTTTTTGGCCGCCTTTGTCTCGGGTCTTTTTGCGATCAGATTCCTGCTTCGCTTCGTGAGGAAGAATCCGCTCGATGTCTTCGTCTATTACAGAATCGTCCTCGCTGTGGTAATCCTTTTTATGTGGGCAAGGACGTGAGACTTTAATCCCGGTCGAGAAGTCTCTGCTCCCCTTCGAGTTTTCTGATATCCGTCGCGTCCTGCGTCACTTCCATCGTCCCCCGGTAATTGCCGAGGGGGTCCCGCACGGCAAAATACCGGATATGGATGAACCTGCCCTTCATCTGTATCCAGAACTCGGCCGTATCTCTTTTCCCCTTCCTGAAGTCGTCGAGAATCCTCTGAACCACGTGAAAGCTCTTTGGAGGATGACACCTCTGGACCTTCCTGCCGATCACGCCGGGGCTCCTCGGGAATATCCTTTCCTTTGTCTGGGAATAATAGGCGACCTCGTCATTTTCGTCCACAAAGGAGATGTCGACAGGAAGATGGGTCAGAAGCAGGTTCACCTGTTCGAGACTCAGGCTGCCGGTATTCATGGCCAGTTTGCCCGCTTCCACTCCCTTCGCTTCAGCAGGAGCGGCCGCCTCTCCGGGCACCCATCCTTTTTCCGGTTCGACCCACGCGTACCCGATCTCCTCTTCCCCTCTTTTTACCTTGGCCCAATCTTCAACCTTCAGGATTTCAACCGCCATCGGAAAGAGGATATGCTCCTCCTTGTAGATCATATCGAGCACACTCTGAAGCAGGTACTTGAGCGTACCGTATACGAGGGGCACCTGCAGATCCGAGACCTGGGACCGGGCATATTTCAATGTCTGGCGTATATCATCATGGATCGCCCACATCACCTCTGAAGGCCCGGAGATATCGTGAAGTTCGAGGACCGGAAAGAGCTGGTTTTCCTTCCTGAGATAATGGAGGTTGACGGCAGAGAGCCGGTCGATCAGAGCGAGGAGGTTCTTCTTGTGCTGTCTGAAAAGTTCCTTGTCGGGACTGTCGCAGAGCGTTTCGAGGATACCCCTGATCTCGTTTACGATCCCTTCGGCCACCCTATTTTCTTTCATGAAGGTCTGCAGGGGATGTCCCGGCGGAACCGAAGGCGCCTCCTGGTGGCCGAGTGATTCCTTGAACACTTCCACATGGACGTCGCAGAGGCGTTTTATTTCGCTTTCGGGCATCCCCTCTTCAATGAGCTTCTGCTCCATCTTCGCTATTTCGGAGGCGTCGATGTCCCTGATCAGATCGTAGAACCTCTGCTTCAGGACCGCCATATCGACGCCCTTGTGAAGGTCCCTTATGATGTCCTTCAGGATTTCCTGCCTGAGCTGCGCGTCGGCAACCGGTGCGGAAGGGCCCGTCTCTTTCACGATGACCGCTTCCTCCCCTGTCCTCGCCCGGATTTCCGCCGCGATTTCGGAAAGCAGCCGGTCGAGTTCTATGCCTCCGATGTGGGCAACGTGGGAGAGGGGCGCCACCTTTCCGACCGTCTTCCTCATCACCGCACTTTGGAGCATTTTGAATTTTGGAGACCTGTTCACGAAGAAATCCATCAGGAAGGGGTAGGATTTCAGCAACTCATCGATCGTTGTCTTTGCACTCAGTTCCATGGCGTTCCTCCTCGAAAAAATGTACAGACCCTCTCTTGTCTTTCTAGTCTCATTGTAGCAGGAAACCCGCCGGCGTACAGTGATCTGAATCATAACGGGAAACACTCTTCGGGAACAGGCAATACCGGGACGTCCTCCGGAGGCCCTTGATCTACCATCAGGAAAACTGATCCCTGCCTGAGGACGGCATTCGCTCTCATCTCGTTCGCTCCGAGAGCCGGGCCGCCTCACCCGAAAGGTGGGGCAATACGGCCCGCTGAAACCGTTGGAATGCATCCTCACGCAGAGTCGATGGCGGATTACGGAGGCGCCGCTGCCTTTACAAATCGGGTCCCTTCAATTATTATTTATCAATGAAGACATTGAGGCTCGCGCTTGCCCAGATCGATCCCACTGTGGGGGACCTGGAGGGAAACACCAAAAAGATCATAGGCTATATCAGAAGGGCGGAAGATTATTCTGCGGACCTCGTCGTTTTTCCCGAACTCGCCGTCACGGGGTACCCCCCGGAAGACCTGCTCCTGAAGCCGCAATTTATCGGGGACAACCTCGATGCCCTCAGGAAGATCAAAGAGGAGGTATGGGACATCACGGCGATCGTAGGGTTCGTCGACAGGAAGAACGACATTTATAACGCCGCCGCCGTGCTGCATAACAAGAACATAGTCGACATCTACCATAAGATGTTCCTGCCCAACTACGGAGTCTTCGACGAAGAACGCTATTTCCTTGCGGGCACCAGGTATCCCGTATACACCCTGGGAGATGTGGCCCTGGGGGTCAATATCTGTGAAGACATCTGGTATCCCGAGGGGCCTGCCCGCGTCCAGTCTTTTTCGGGCGCCGAGGTCATCATCAATATCAACGCCTCTCCCTACCATGTCGGAAAGGCGGACTTCAGGGAAAAGATGCTCGCCACGAGGGCGACGGATAATGTGGTGATCATCGCCTATCTCAATACCGTGGGCGGTCAGGACGAGCTTGTTTTTGACGGCCACAGCATTGTCGTGGATGAGAGGGGGGAGATCATCTGCCGCGGAAAGCAGTTTGAGGAGGACCTGATCATTGTCGATCTGAATCTCGATTCGGTCTTTATGGGAAGGCTGCATGACCCGCGCAAGAGGCGGCAAGCCGCAACTGCCGAAAACCCGAGAGTCGAAAGGATAGTGATCTCGCGGGAAGGGCCCCTGAAACCCAGGACGGCGCTCCCGGCGAGGGAAGCCGTTGTCTTGGCCCCGAACGAAGAGATTTATAAGGCCCTGGTAATAGGGACATGTGATTATGTCACTAAGAACGGCTTCAGGGAGGCGGTGATCGGACTGAGCGGAGGTGTCGACTCGAGCCTTGTGGCGAGTATCGCCGTGGACGCCCTCGGGAAAGACAAGGTAAAGGGGCTCTTCATGCCCTCACCGTACACCTCGGCCGAGAGCAGGGAAGACGCCTTTGCGCTCGCCCGCAATCTCGGCATCGAACTCCTGGAGGTGCCGATTGTGAAGATTTACACGACCTATCTCGAAACCCTGAAGGAGGACTTTGAGGGACGCGCACCGGACAGCACGGAGGAGAATATCCAGGCAAGGATCAGGGGCAACATCCTCATGGCCTTCTCGAACAAGTTCGGATGGCTCGTGCTGACCACCGGCAATAAATCGGAGATGAGCGTCGGGTACGCGACCCTTTACGGCGACATGGCAGGAGGGTTTGCGGTGATCAAGGACGTTCCGAAAACGCTGGTCTATGAGCTGTGCGCATGGAGAAACAACAAGGAGGGGCGGGCTCTTATCCCTGAAAGGGTTTTGCGGAAGGAACCGTCGGCGGAACTCAAGCGGGACCAGAAAGATACGGATACGCTGCCGCCTTACGAAGTCCTCGATCCCGTTTTGAAGGCCTATGTCGAAGAGGACAGGAGTTTCGAGGAGATCCTCTCGCGCGAGTGCGCATCCGAGTGCGTCGAAAAGGTGATCGGGATGATCGATAGGAGCGAATACAAGAGGAGACAGGCCCCTCCCGGGATAAAGATTACGAGAAGGGCCTTCGGGAGGGACAGGAGATTCCCGATTACCAACAGATACAGGAGCATGTAACCGTGGGCAAAAGGGGAAGAGTGAGAGAAGGCGGGAGCCGCTTTTCATTCCCGGGATTATTGCCGCTGGGAGTTGGGGCAGTCTCCGGCATTTTGACGCTTCTGATCGCCCTGACTCCGATGGCTGCTGAAAAGAATGACTTCCCGTTCAGGAAGCAGCCGGAAATACAGCAGGTGAAGCCCCAGAAGCCGGTCAAGGTGAAGCTCCACAGAAATGCGAAAGGTGAGTACTCGTGGGGTCTCGAAGGCGACAATGCCGATGAGATCGTGAATACGGACAGGAAGCTCCGGAGGCTGCTGAAACTACAGTGACTGTGAATACGGATTGAGGGAGGAAAAGGACAATGGAAAAGTTCTCGATCAGAGAGGCGATTGAACAGGCCGTCCAAACGGAAAAGCTGGGCTATGATTTCTATACGGCGATGTCCGCAAAGTTCCCGGATGATGAAGGACTGAACAAGCTCTTTTCGACCCTGGCGGGGAAAGAGCTGAAGCACGAGAAGACCTTCAGGGAGCTTATCGACATCATCAGGGAAGAAGAGCCGGTGAATTGGGACGAGGCCGAGCCGTACCTCAGAGCGATTGTGGAGTCCGAGTTCTTTCTCGGGAAAGACAAGTCGCTTCCCTCGATGCAGCAGGTGAAGACGGTCGAGGACGCGGTGAATTTTGCCCTCGGCTTCGAAAAGGAGACCCTCCTCTATTTTTACTGGATACGGGATGCAGTCAGGGAAAAGGAAGTAGTTGAGGAGATCATCAACGAGGAGAAAAGCCATATCATGTGGCTTGACAGGTTCAGGGGCGGCTTCAAGAGATAGCGCAGGGCAAGAGGCTCGCGGCGTAGGAGGGTACGGGTAAGAAGGCTTCTCGCCGTATGATCCCCATCTCTTGAAGCCTTGCATGAAAGAATTTTCTTATGAAAGGAACTCTCTATATCGTCTCGACGCCGATCGGCAATCTCGAGGACATGACCCTCAGGGCACTGAAGGTACTCAAAGAGGTTGACCTGATCGCCGCAGAAGATACGAGACATTCTTCGAAGCTCCTTAATCATTACGGAATCTCCAGACCCCTTGTAAGTTACTGGGGCGAAAGGGAGAGGGAGCGAACCGAACAGGTACTCGCAAAACTCCGTGCAGGACTCTCGGTTGCGTTGATATCGGATGCGGGAACACCCGGGATCTCGGACCCCGGGTGCGTGCTGATCGAAAGGGCCGTCGAAGAGGCCCTGCACGTCGTCTCCGTGCCTGGTCCTTCAGCCCTCGTGGCAGCCCTTTCGATCTCCGGCCTTCCCGTAAAGGAGTTTACGTTCGTGGGCTTTCTTCCTCCCAGGAAGACGCAGCGGCGAAAAATGCTGAGGGAACTCGGCATGGAGAAGAGGACCCTTGTTTTTTACGAAGCGCCCCACAGGGTCCTCGAAACGCTGGAGGACATGGAGGAGATCTTCGGTCAGAGATACCTTGCGCTTGTGAGGGAGATAACGAAGATCCATGAAGAGGTGCTCCGGGGGAGACTTGCCGATGTTCTGCAGATGCTCCGTGCTGCAACCGTCGCGGGTGAATACGTGATCATCGTCGAGGGGAAGAAAAGGGAGGAGGTCTCTTTTGAGGATGCCCTGGATGAGGTGAGGGCGTTGATGAAGAAGGGAAAGGGAAGAAAAGAGGCGGTGAAAATGATTTCGGAACAGTACGGCCTGAGCAAGAAGGAACTCTACGATAGGAGCCTTGAATGAAACTCTCTCCGGCGGCGAAGGGAATAGGGGGCGCGATAATCTTTCTCCACCTCCTTTCTTCCCTTGCCGCGTGTTCACAGATCGTCGGCAAAATACCGCAGAATGTCGGGGACGTGTATCTCCCGGAGGGAGACGGCGTGATCGTGGAAGTCTGGGCCGAAAACCTTGACATCCCCTGGTCTCTTCTCTTTCTTCCTGACGGAAGAGCGCTTGTGAGCGAAAGGCCGGGGAGGATAAGACTGATACGGGACGGGAAAGTCCAAAAGGAACCCTATGCAGCTCCTGATGTCGCACACGCAGGGGAGGGAGGGCTGATGGGCCTGGCCCTTCATCCTGAATTCCCCCGGAAGCCTTACGTCTACGCGATGCATACCTACAGGAAAGGGAGCGACCTCTTCAACAGGGTGATCCGGCTTAAGGACGAGGGGCGCAAAGGGACATTCGACAAGGTCATTATCGACGGGATACCCGCAGGCAGACTGCATAATGGGGGAAGAATTGCCTTCGGACCGGACGGCATGCTCTACATCACGGCAGGGGAGACCTTCCATTCGAAACTCGCCCAAGACCTCCATTCCCTGGGCGGAAAGATCCTGCGTGTGACCCCCGAGGGCGGGATCCCCAGGGACAACCCCTTCAAGGGTTCGCCCGTTTACTCCTATGGGAACAGGAACCCGCAGGGCCTCGCCTGGCAGGCCGGTACAGGGAAGCTTTTCGAGTCGGAACACGGCCCCTCGGGAGAATTCGGTCATTTCGGGCATGACGAGATAAATATCATCGTCAAGGGCGGGAATTACGGCTGGCCCGATGTGATCGGCGCGGCGGGACTCCCGCAGTATATCGACCCGATCGTCGTCTGGGAAAAGGCGACACCTCCGTCGGGAATGACCTTCTCCCGCGGGATCCTCCTCAAGCACCTGAAGGGTGATCTCTTCGTGGCGACCCTGCGGAGCGAATGCCTCGTGAGAATACGCTTCGATGAAGGGCAGCGGGCGATGCGCGTCGAGAAGTGGTTTTCCTCGGGAGGGGATGCGGGAAGATTCGGACGACTGAGGGACGTGGTCGAAGGGCCCGACGGTGCGCTCTATTTTCTGACGAACAACAGGGACGGCAGAGGCACACCGCGGCCCAATGATGATAGAATATATCGCATCACCCCGAAATGATCTTTCTGCCCGATAAGGAGAAAGAGTGAAGAAGATACTTGCATCTGTCTGCATCTTCTGCCTTGTGGTGATTTTCCAGGGCGGCCCTGATCCGGCTGCGGGAGGGCAGCGCCCGGACCGGGCAACAGAAAAAAAGGTGATAGACCTGGTGAACCGCGCAAGAACGAGAGGCGTCAAATGCGGCAGCAGATATTACAGGGCAACGCGCCCCGTGCATTGGAACGAGGCCCTCTCAAAGGCTTCTCTCGCGCATTCAGAGGACATGGCACGGGAAGAGAGGATGGGACACAACGGGGGTGACGGAAGCAAGCCGGGCGAGAGGATCGCAAGGTCCGGATACCGGTGGATGACATACGGAGAAAATGTGGGCGAGGGCTACCTCAGCGCCGAAGAGGTTGTGGACGGATGGCTCAGGAGCCGGGGGCATTGCGAAAACATCATGAACCCCGGTTTTAAGGAGGCAGGGGCCGCTTACGCGAGGGGCGCGAAGAGGCTTTACTGGACGTTGGTGTTCGCGAGCCCTGAACTCTCCTCTTTCATCGTGCCATAGGTATTTCCGGGGAAAGGGGCCGGATATCCATGACGCTTCTTCTGATCGCCGTCTCTTCATTTGTCGTCGCCCTCTCAGGCGCCCTCGTTCCTGGCCCGCTTTTCAGTCTCACCGTTGCGGAATCCGCCAGGAGAGGGGCAAGCGCGGGCCCGCTGGTCGTCGTCGGCCATGGAATACTCGAACTTGCGTTGGTCATATTTATCGTTCTCGGCATCGCTCCCTTCCTTACCGCGCCTTTAATCAAAACGACAATCGGCGTGATAGGCGGTCTCGTTCTGATGTACATGGGTTACCGGCTCATGAAGGATGCGCGGACCGCGCACTTTTCGGCGACCGGAGAAAACGCGCGGCGGGGTATTCATCCGATCATGTCCGGGATCATCGGCAGTGTTTCGAATCCCTACTGGATCATCTGGTGGGTCACGATAGGGATGGGATATCTCGTCAGCTCCCTCAAATTCGGTATGCTCGGGGTTGCGGTTTTTTTCATGGGCCATATTACCGCCGATCTCAGTTGGTATAGTTTCGTCTCCTTTGCCATAGCGAAGGGGAAAAGGGTGATGGGGGACAGGGGATACAGATTCCTGTTCTATGCATGCGGGGCCTTTCTCATTTTTTTCGGGCTGTGGTTTCTGAAAGGGATTTAGAACATTCTGCATAAAGGAGGAAGCATGGCAAAGGTCTATTTTTCTTCCGCCAGGGCGCTGAAATGGAAATACGGAGACAGCATGCCCGGGAAGCTCGAAAGAATGTTGAGCGAAGTGGGACTGGGGAACTATTTCAGTCCGAAGGAATGGGTAGCAGTAAAGACGCATTTCGGATCCGAAGGCGCGCACAGGGTCGTACGGCCCGTGTTTCTCAGAAAAGTAGTCGAAGGACTGAAGGGAATCGGGGCAAAGCCCTGCGTGGTCGATACGGTGAGGATAAAGGGTCTCGACTACCTGGACGTGGCGAATCAGAACGGCATCAACCATCTCTCCGTGGGCGCTCCGGTTGTGCTGGGCGACGGACTGTACGGAAAGGACAATATCATGGTGAAAGCCGGCGAGATCCTTGGGGAGATCGCGGTCGCGTCGCTTATCTACGATATCCCGGGAATGGTCGTCTGCAGCCACGTCAAAGGCCACATCAATGCGGGATATGCCGGGGCGATAAAGAACCTGGCGATGGGGGGAGTGAGTTCCGCCCACCGCCACTGCGGATGGAAATGCGGCAGGGGGGCGATGCACACGATCGGCGAAGGCGACCTGGTATGGGACAGCGAGAAATGCGAGTTGTGCTATCAGTGCGCCGAAGTATGTCCCCTTGACGCGATCGTGTTTGAAGAAGGGGAGCAACTTTTCTGGGACGGAAACACCTGTTGGAGGTGCGGGAGATGTGTAAGGGTATGCCAGTCCGAGGCGATCGCGATGCCCGGGGATGATGAACGGTTCATGAAGTCTCTGGCAGAGGCGGCAGGTGCGGTCCTGAGCACTTTCGAGCGGAAAAAGGTGCTCTATATTAATTTTCTGACCGAAATACAGCCTGAATGCGACTGTATGCCTGCGGCAGATGTCCCTGTAATTCAGGATGCAGGGATATTAATATCCGATGATATTGTAGCGGTCGAGCAGGCTAGTGTTGTTATGTTGCAAAGCGCAATACCACTTCCGGGATCTGCAACAGGAACAGACAAGCGGGATAAAGGAGACGTGCTCTTCGAGCTTCACAAGAAAGACTATAGAATTCAAATAGATGAGGCAGAAAGACTCGGTCTTGGCAGCAGAAATTACGAACTGATAGAGTTAGGAGCCCAAAAAGAAAAGTAGCTGCTGTTCGTGGGAACTGAACAGCAGCTTAGGGGAGGTAACGAGGCGCTTAAAATACAATTATATGATTACAGAAAAAAATCTATTTGTCAAGCAAAATTTTCATGCAGGCTATAAATTCTAATTTTAGGGGTATAAGTTCTGTTATGACCGTCAGGTCCGGTATTGCGCATTGATCTTCACATATCCCTCGGTGAGGTCGCAGGTGAGGACTTTTGAGGAAGCGCTGCCGATGTGAAGGTCCGCGGTGATCCTTATCTCTTTTCCTTTCAGCACTTCAGCCGCTTCCCTGTCTTTGCCCGTAGCGATGCCGTTCCTTGCGACCTTCACCTTGCCGAAATAGACGTCGGTCCTTTCCTCTTCGAGTCCTATTCGCGCGTATCCGAGAGCGGCCATTATTCTTCCCCAGTTCGCGTCATTGCCGTATACGGCGGTCTTCACAAGCAGGGAGTTCGCAATCGCGAAGGCGGCTTTATCCGCGTCGCGCTGGTTTCGCGCATTCCTCACCTCCACCTCGATAAGTTTGGTCGCCCCTTCGCCGTCTTTCGCGATCAGCCTTGCGAGGTCGAAGGCGAGACGCGAGAGCGCAGTCGCGAATGCGGAAAACTCCGGAGAGCCCTCCTTTATTGTTTCATTGGCCGCTTTTCCGTTCGCCATGACAAGAACGGTGTCGTTTGTGGACATATCTCCGTCGATCGTTATCCTGTTGAAGGAACTTCGCACTGCACCCTTCAGTGCCGTGTCAAGGGCGGTCTTTTCTACGGAGAGGTCGGTCAGTATGAAGCAGAGCATGGTCGCCATCTGCGGACATATCATTCCGGCGCCCTTGCATATCCCGGCTATCGTGCCGGTCACATTCCCCACTTTGACCCTACGGCTCACCACTTTGGAAAAGGTGTCCGTCGTCATGATCGCCGCAGCGGCGTCAAGGAGCGTTTCCTTCCGCAGGCCTGCGATGAGTCGCGGAATAGCTGCCCGTATCCTTTCCATCGGCATCGGCGTGCCGATTACCCCGGTGGAACATACGTGCACAGCGGATTCGCCGAGCCCCAGGCCCTTTGCGACGAGGGCAGCCGTCTCCTCGGCATCCTTCATCCCCTGTTTTCCGGAACAGGCGTTGGCGTTTCCGCTGTTCGCTACGATCGCCCGGCCTCTTCCCGTCCGGATCCGTCGCATATCGAGCTTCACCGGAGCGGCCTTGATCCTGTTCGTCGTGAACATGCCGGAGATGACAGCCTCCGGTTCGGAATAGATAAGCGCGAGGTCTTTGCGGCCCGGTTTCTTGATCGCCGCCTCGACGGCAGAAAAAAGAAATCCCTTCGGTACGATTATTGTTGCCGCCTTTTTTTCCCCGTCCATACGTACTACGTTACCCTTCTTCATTTTTTTTTGCAAGCAAAGACAGGATCAAAAGCAAAGATCGCTCGAGACTTGCATTATCCCCTGATTTCTTCGAAAATGATAGGAGGTGGTTATGCGAAGAGTCAATGGGACTCCGGGTAAAAAGGGGAGGGAATGAAACACTGGAAAGACGTGGATGCAGGGTGACGAAGGCGAAGGAGGGAATATGAGAGGGGGAACGAAGATCGCGCAGGTGACAGGTCTCGTTCTGTTCACTCTCGTGTTTGTGGTATTCGACAGGTCGTATTGCCGGGAATTGAAGCCGGAGGAAGCGTCTGCTTCTCAGCACTACTCTGCCTGGGAGCGGGGAAAAGGAACGATTTCGGTGACGGGAGAGGCAAAAGAGTTTTTCGCCCCGGATACCGCAGTGATCACCGTGGCTGTCGAGACGACCGAAAAGACCGCCGGTGAAGCGGTCGCTGAAAACGGGAAGGGTGCGGAAAGGGTCGTGAGGGCGTTGAAACAGTTGATTGATCCCGCCAAGGGCGACTCTATAGAGACTTCGTCTTTCTCCGTGCAGCCCGTTTACGAGTATGACAGCGCAACGAGGAAGAGCCTGCTTACGGGTTACAGGGCAAGACATCAGGTGACGGTGAAGACGGGAAAGACGGAGGAGGCCGGAAGGATTATCGACAGCGCTGTGCGGAGCGGCGCGAACGAGGTTCAGGCAGTGACCTTTGTTCTGCGGGACGCTAAGAAACATTGTGAAGAGTTGTTAAGAAAGGCGGCGGATAACGCGCGAAACGAGGCAGGCTTTGTCGCCCGCACATTGGGGATGAAGATTTCAGGGATAAGAAGCGTTGCGCCTTCATGTGGAACGGAAACGCCTCGTCCCGTGTACAGACAAACTCTGGCCGGTGCTCAGGCCGCTCCCGTTCCTGAGACTGCGATCGAAGCGGGAAAGATCGCGGTGCATGCCTCGGTCGCCGTTGTGTTTTACCTGGGGAGGGAATGAGCGGAGCGGATGTCGGGAAGAAGAGAAAAGAGGCCGGCCGTTTTTATTGCTGAGATTGAGAAACAGCACGGCGGAAAAATTCGACAGAACCTTCATCCACCGGCTGCAGAACGGGAGCTATTGATGTGAGGAATGCCCTGCTTTATTGCGTGGCCTAAGTATGCTTCTTGAAATGCATTGTCACACTGCCGAGCATTCCGGCTGCAGTCATGTGAGCGCCCTCGAGGTCGCGCAGCGCAATTTCGATAGAGGTCTGCAGGGCATCGTGCTTACGGATCATCATTACCTCTGGCCTCCGGAGGAGATTGAGGAATTAAGGCGCGGTCTTAAAGTGCCCGATTATTATGTGATCTTCTCCGGTCAGGAAGTGACTACCCCGGAACTGGGTGACGTCCTTGTCTACGGTGCAGATGTTTCAATCCAAAAAGGCACTTCCCTGGAAACCATGCGAAGGCAATTTCCCGATGCGGCAATCATCTGGGCGCACCCTTATCGGAATGAGAACATTCCGCTTCGCTACGAGCTGTTTCATCCCCTCATCGACGGTATCGAAATATTCAGCTCGAATCATACAGTGACCGAAAGCAATCGGGGGCTGCGTGACTGGCATGACCTTAAGTTCACCGCGATTGCAGGAACCGATACCCATGCATTGAGTTACGCCGGCCTCTATCCCACTATTTTCGATCATCCCGTCATGACCGTAACAGAACTGGCGGGAGAGATCAGGGCAGGTCGTTGCCGTCCCTTTTTCAAGGAAATTCCCCGCGCCGGCTCGAGCAGCACCCAAGTAACGGAAATCACAGTCGGGACCGGCAGCCGTGGTGACCTCCGCGAAAGATACGTGATCAAGAAACACAAGGATTTGGCGAGCTGGCATTCCGCGGCCCTGAGGTCGCAGGTCATGGATGAGATCCGTCGCCACGGATTCGGGGAAGGAAGATTTCGCGTTCCGAAGCCGCTTGGCAATGATCGGGACAGCCTGACGACCGTTGAGGAGGGTATCAGGGGTAAAACCCTTTTCGACAAACTGGTCGAGGCCGGTCCGAGGGAAGCGAGGGCTCATCTCGAAATGACCGCGGAGTGGCTGGCCCGCCTTCACAACTGCCGGTTACAAATCGCTCCGCCGGACGAGTTTTTTTCGGATGAAAGGCGTCGTCTCGATCTGTATATGTCGGCCTTCTACAGGACCGGGCATCGTCACACCCGGAAGGCGCAGGAGATTATGGACAGGGTACTCGAGTTCGAAACCTCCCTCTACGGGAAGCACCCGGAAAAGCTGATCCAGGGGCACGGGGATTTCCATCCCAAGAATATTTTTATCGGACAGGATTCCGACGATCCCTCTTCCCGGTTTGTTGCCGCTATTGATTTCGGCAGCTCCCATACGATGCCGCCTGCCTTCGATGTAGGGACATTCCTTGCTCAGTTCGGAAATCAGTTCTATGAGAGGCAGGATGTTCTTGCCAAAGTATCTGAAAGTGTCTTCCTTCAAAAATACCTGAGTGAGGCGAAACAGGTGGACGACGATTTTCTCCGCCAGGTCGAAGTCTTTATGGCCCGCACCAGCCTCAGCATCGGCTATTATCTTATCAAGCTTAAGTTGGGTGAGAGCGAAAATCTCTGGCGGGTGCTGGTGGAAGCGGAGCACCATCTGGCCCGCCTCCTCATGTAAAGAATAAGGAGAAAAGGAGACCCTTAATCAGAAGTGCCGATGTCGTATGATGCAGCGAAAGCATGTAATGGTGGAAAAGCTATCTCATTTCCTTGGCGGCAGTGAATTGAGGGAAGTAAACAGAGTATACAGGACCTTTGTCCCCCATGTGAGAAGGTATTGGAAACGGTTCGCCCTGGCATACCTCGCCCTTTTCGCCGCTATGATAATGAATCTGCTCAAGCCGTGGCCTCTGAAAATCATCTTCGACTACATCCTTCTGAATAAACCCATGCCGCGGCGGTTCTTGTTTCTCACCGCCCTGGCGAGTGACGACAAGCTGATTCTCCTGGCTGTTCTGTGTGCGGGCATCGTCGCGATATTCTTTCTCGAAAGTCTCTGTACCTTCGTCCGTAAGTATTTCATGGCGGGCGCCGGCGAAAGATCAGTGAACGATATCAGGCAGCAGGTCTTCGGACATCTCCAAATGCTTGAACACAGGACGGAAAGATCGGCAGATCTCGTTGTTCGGCTCACCTCGGATATCGATTCCCTGAAGCTGCTGCTGACTCAGTATATTCAGACCCTCGTAAACTATGTTTTCACTTTTGTCGGCATCGGTGTCACCCTGTTGTTGATGGATTGGCACCTCACGCTCTGGGCCCTGGCAGTCGCGCCGCCCCTGTATGTCATATCGCTCTTTTTTTCGGTTAGGGTCGCAGAACTTACTAGGAGGCGGAGGGCCAAGGAGAGCGAGGTCGCCTCTCTCGTTCAGGAGACCGTGACTTCGCAGGACGTTGTGCAGGCATTTGCCGGCGAAGAGCAAGAGAAAAAACGCTTTGCCGAGCAAAGCGAGGAGAGTCTGAATGCGGCCATAGAAAGAGTGAGGGTCAGCAAGGGCTTCGGACGGACGGTTGAAGTGATCATTGCAGCCGGTACGGCGATAGTGGTATATTTCGGGGCCAGACGGGTCCTCGCGGGCTTTATCACCCCCGGGGATCTCATCGTGTTCATTTCCTATCTCAGGGACCTCTACAGGCCGGTGGGAGGGCTTTCGGAACTGATCATAGACCTCGGCGGTTCGCTCGTGTGCGGAGAAAGGGTCGCAGAAATACTGGAGACCAAAATCAAAGTGGCGGATGCCCCTGACGCCAGAGAGGCGCCACCTTTCAGGGGCGATGTCGTTTTTGAAAAGGTAACATTCGGGTATAGTCACGGCGCGCCCGTTCTGCAGGAGCTTTCTTTTAGGGCAAGTCCGGGAGAGCGGGTGGCCCTGATCGGGTCGAGCGGCACCGGGAAAACCACAGTCGTGAACCTGCTTCTCAGATTTTATGACCCCTGGGAAGGCAGGATTCTGATCGATGGGCAGGATATTCGCCGATTTACGCTAAAATCCCTGCGCGAACAGATTAGTGCAGTACTTCAGGAACCGCTGCTGTTTCGGAGAACGATCCGTGAAAACATCACGTACGGCAAACCTGACGCGAGCGTTGAAGAAACAGTGGATGCTGCGAAGGCGGCGCAGGCCCATGATTTCATTGTGAGGCTTCCCGATGAGTACGATACATCCCTCCGGGAAGGCGGGGCGAATCTTTCCGGCGGGGAGAGACAACGAATAGCATTGGCCCGGGCAATTCTGAAGAACGCGCCGATCTTTATTTTCGATGAGCCGGTCATCGGATTGGACGCCGCAACGGAAACGAAACTGAACGAGACGCTGGAGCGCCTCATGGAAGGAAAGACGACTTTCACCATAGCTCACCGGTTTTCTACGATCGTGAAGGCGGATCTCATTCTGATGATCGAAGAAGGACGGATAGTGGAGCAGGGAACTCATGAGCAGCTTTTGGCCGGAAGTGCCAGGTACCGCCGACTCTACGATCTTCAAAGGCCGGGGCCGGAGCGGGAAGGAGGAGACGCCGAGCGGGGATGAAAGGATCGCGAAGCTCTCTTACCGTCCCGTGCCCCCTGCCGTTCGAGCGCCACTTTTATTACTCGCCGAATCCGGTTGGACATCGCAAAGGGAGCCGGCATCGCGCTAAAGGAATATCTCGAACAGCACGAAGGTAAGAAGGGCTCCCATGACGCCCCCGAGGAGCACTTCGCCCACGGTATGGATCTTCGAAGTGACCCGGCTTGCAGCGATTGCGGCGGCAAGCACGAAACAGAGGGCCGATGCGACAAAGCTGCCCGAGGTGAAGACGACGACTACCCATATCGAGAACGCGAGGGCGGAATGTCCGCTCGGCATGCCGCCCCTGAGGGGGGTCCCCTTGCCGCAATATGCCTTTGTGATCACGACGAGAATCAGCACGAGGACAACGGCCATGACCGAAATTTCTTCCCCGGAATGCCTGGCGACGCTGAACCCTGTCTCGAGGCCTTTACGGATATGGGGCAACAGGACGATATAACCTATTACGGCCGCGCCGAAAGCCGTGGTGAGCACCGCGCCCGCGGCGACGTCCTTCGCAATCTTCGCCTTCAGACTCTCCTCGGGTGAGACGAGGTCTACGACCGTCTCTATCGCCGTGTTGAGGAGCTCGGTGACCAAAACGACGATCACTGTAAGGGAGATGATGAGAAAGTCGTTTCGCGATATCCCGAGCACATAGCTCAGGATCAGGATGAATGCCGCCGCGTAGAGATGGTACCTGAGATGCCGCTGCGTTTTCGTCCCGTGCAGGATGCCTTCTATGGCAAAGTTGGCGCTTTTAGTCCAGCGCTTCAAGGGCATCACGCAGTCTCCGTTCCTCTTTGCGCATCTTCGTTCCCCCGTACCTGGTTTTTTCATGGTCATGGCCAAGGAGGTGCAGGAACCCGTGGATAAGAAGGCGTCTTATCTCATCGGAGAAGGAGGTCGCGTATTCCGATGCCTGTCTCTTAGCTGCGTGGAGGTTGATCACGATATCGCCGAGAAGAATCTCCCGTTCCGCGGCCGCCTCCCTGATGCTCCCGTACATCGGGAACGAGAGTACGTCGGTGGTCTTATCTATCCCCCGGTGGACGCGGTTCAGATCCCTCATCCGGGCGTCGTTTACGAGGAGGATGCTGAGCTCTGTCTTGTTAAGACCGAATGACGTAAGAAGCCTCAGGGAGTCCCTTCTTATTCGTCTGAGATCCGTCTTTATGAGCCTTTGCCGATTCCTTATGAGGACCTTCATCCGTGCCTGGGGTACTTAACGCTCCCCCTATGCCCCCTTTTTCGTTCTCCTTCCTTCCCTTTTCGCTGAAATCGAATCCCGGGTAATCCACCCTTTTGTGAAGAATGCCCGTGAGTATGTAAGAAAAATGCTTTTTTATCTCGGATATGTCCTTCAGGGTCAGTTCGCATTCATCCAGCTGCCCCTCAAGGAAAATGTGGTTGATAATCCTGTCGACAAGGGCCGTAATCCGGGCCGGCGTCGGGTCTGTCAGAACCCGGGATGAGGCCTCTACCGCATCGGCCATCATCACGAGGGCCGCCACACGGGTCTGCGGCTTCGGTCCCGGATACTTATACTCCTCCTCCGCAGGCTGGTTTGCGATCTCCTGGTCTTTCGCCTTTTGAAAGAAATACGTCATCAGACTCGTACCGTGATGCTGCTGAACAATGTCGATGATAGCCTGGGGCAGCTTCTCGTGGCGGAGGAGTTCGACTCCCTCCTTTACGTGCGAGGTGATGATCATTGAGCTCATGTGGGGAGTAAGCCTTTCGTGTTTGCTCACCGTGCCCGAGTAATTCTCAACAAAGTACTCGGGCATCTTTACTTTGCCGATGTCGTGGTAGTACGCACTCACCCTTGCAAGGAGCGGATTCACCCCCACCGCCTCGGCGGCAGACTCCACAAGACTTCCGACGATGACGCTGTGATGGTAGGTGCCGGGGGCGTTGATCATGAGGTTCTTCATGAGCGGTTGATTGAGATCGAGCAGTTCGAGGAGGCTGATATCCGTCGTAAGGGTGAAGGCATACTCGAGAACAGGCAGGAACAGCGATACCACGGCGGTAACGCTGATACCCGAGGAAGTCGCAAAGAGTATCGTCGAAACGGCTTTTTCGGTAAACAGCTGCCCTTGAAAGAGCAGCAGGATTATCGCGGTCATGATATTTGCCGCCCCTGTAAAAACTCCTCCCCGGAGAAGAGCAGAGCGCTTTTTGCAGCGCATGACGCTGAAGGCCGCGGTCAGGCTGCCTACGAACGCGTACACGGGGTACACGGCGTCGTTCAGCCAGAGCCCTGAAAAAAGGCTGACGATGAAGGAAAAGAAAATGGCGGTATGAAAGTCAAAGAGCAGGGTCACGAGCATCGCGCCGGCTGCGATCGGCATACCGTACACTGAACCCTCCACTGAGAGGGAGCCGAACCCCTTCGATAGGTTCAGCAGCACAAAATGGGAAAACCTGCCCAGGATGACAGTGGTGACGATCATGAGGCCGAGCAGCACCAGCATGCTGTATTTCTTCATGTACTGAGGCTTGTACCGCTGGATGTCCCTGTAAAGGATCGAAAGGAGGAGGCATGCCACGAGGAACCCGCCGATAAGGGACTCGGTGGTCATTCTGCCCTGAATGAGAACGGCGGTAAGCAGCGAGAGCACGAGCAGGAGACCGTACTTTCGTGCCGCCGTTATTTCAGTCTGCAGTTTTTGGAGCATCTGTACTCCGTTTTTCGTGCCTTTCATATGCCTTCACTATTTCCTGGACGAGTTTGTGGCGTACGACGTCACGCTCAGAGAAGTAGATGAACCTGATTCCCTGAATCCCCTCCAATATCCGCTCAATTTCGACAAGTCCCGACGTTTTCCCCGCGGGAAGATCGATCTGGGTCGTGTCTCCGGTAATCACTGTTTTCGAACTGAAGCCGAGTCTCGTAAGGTACATCTTCATCTGTTCCGAGGTGGTGTTCTGCGCCTCGTCGAGGATGATAAAAGAATCATTGAGGGTCCTGCCCCTCATGAATGCAAGGGGAGCGATCTCGATAATTCCGCGCTCGGTGAGTTTGGCCACCTTCTCCGGGTCCATCATGTCGAAAAGGGCATCGTACAGCGGCCTGAGATAGGGATTTACCTTTTCGTACATATCGCCGGGAAGAAAGCCGAGTTTCTCGCCCGCCTCGACGGCAGGTCTCGCAAGAACGATCCTGCTCACTTCCTTCTTGAGGAAGGCGTTGATCGCCATCGCCATCGCCAGGTAGGTTTTTCCGGTACCGGCGGGCCCGATGCCTATCACGATGTCGTGGGTCTTTATCGCCTCTATGTACTGCCGCTGTACTTCCGTCTTGGGGATAATGAATCTCTTTTTCGAAGAGACCGGGATGTGGTTCATGAGGAGCTCCTTGAGCGACACCTCTTCGCCGGTGGACGCAGCCCTCACGGCGAAACGAATGTCTTCCGGGTTTAATCCATACCCCTCTTCGCTCAGCGAGCGCAGTTCATTGATGAGGCCCTCGGCCTTTCGGGCGGCCTGGGGGTCGCCCTGAATGAAAATCTTGTTGCCTCGGGCGCTTATCGTCACCCCGAGGAATTCCTCGATGACTTTGAGATTCTTGGTGAGACTGCCATGGAGAAGGGAGAGTTCCTTTTCAGGATCGAGATCTATCTGGGTCGTAGCCGTATTTTCTCCTTCTAGTCCCTTGGGGTCGCAAAGGCGTTGAGTCCGTAAGCCTTCTTCAGTCTGAGGGCAAAGACCGACGCCTCCTTTTTCTGTCGAAATTCGCCTGTTCTAACCTTGTAAAGCACAACGCCCTTCGTATTTGCTTCTTTCTTTACACTAACCTTATACCCCTTGACTTCAAGTTTATGTTTAAGTTTCTCCGCGTCTTTCCGGTTCCTGAATGCGCCTGCCTGCACAGAGTAGCCGTTTTCTCGACGGGAGGCCCCTGCCGGTTCGGACGATGCCTGTTCCACTTTTCCCTGTGCGGGAGACTGGCCCAATGCGGCCCCATCGTTCTCCGTTGCGGCCGCACCAGTGAGGGTCTTGTCCTTGCCTCCGGGAACCTTCGAAGAGCCGGCTGTTCCTTCCCCTCCCGTTTCCCGTTTCACAGGGGGAAGCTCGAAAGGCACGGAAGACGCACCCTGCGCTGTTTTGCCTGCCGGGGAATTCCGATCCGGAAGAAGCGCGGGCGCCGTTCCCACCCCGGGAGCAGCCGTAGGCCCGGGGATCGCCGCCGCAGATTGCGTTTCATTCGGCAGCGGTCCTGTCATAGACTGAGGAGGAGAGGGAAAAAAGTTTTTTCCGACCACGTAGCCGAGGACAAACCCTCCTGTCGCAGCTCCGATGACGACTACCCAGAGTACCACCCTTCCTGAACGAAAAAGACTATGTTTCAATAATTTAGCCCTCACAAAATAAGCATAGCATCTCCGTAAGAGAAAAATCTATATTCCATTGAGACTGCTCTTTTATAGGCGTCGAGAAGCTTTTCGACCCCTGCAAATGCCGAAGCGAGCATTAAGGGGGTCGACTGAGGAAGGTGGAAGTTAGTGATAAGGGAATCGACGGACGTGAAGGAATATCCCGGATAAATAAAGATGTTCGTGGAGCCGCGTATTTTTTCCCGGCGGGCGGCGATGCCGCACTCCCCGTTTCCCCGGTTCTCCGCCTCGATCTTTCTGAAATGCCCGCTGAGAAATCCTTCAATCGCCCTGGTCGTCGTCGTTCCGACGGAGAGTATCCTCTTGCCCGACTCTTTCACCTCCCTGATCGTTTCGAGGACGGTCCGGTCGAACTCGAAATACTCCTCATCCATAGCGTGGTTCTCCAGATGCGCGGCCCGGATGGGCTTGAATGTCCCTGTTCCGACGTGCAGAGTGAGAAATCGAATGCGGACCCCCTTCGCCTCAAGGGCCGACAGGAGCTTTTCGGTGAAGTGAAGGCCCGCCGTGGGGGCCGCGATCGAGCCCTCTGCACGGGCATACACTGTCTGATACCACTGCCGGTCCCTTTCTTCCGGCTTTCTCTTGATATACGGAGGCAGCGGCATAGAACCTGCTTTCCGGAGCGATGCGCGGAAATCGTGTCGCTCCCCGGCGTCTTCCCTGATTCGGAGCAACTTCCCCCCGCATATGTCGCCCGAGAGTTCCTTTGTAAGCGATATGCTTCCCGTATACCGCTCTCTCGAGAGCACCTCCCACACACAGGGTTCGACCTCCCTGACAAGAAGCAGCGCGAGCTTCCCTCCGGTCTTTTTCGTCGCGGTCAGCCTCGCAGGAAAGACTCTTGTGTTGTTCAGGAGCAGCAGGTCGCCTTCGCCGAGATACTCAGGCAGGTCTCTGAATATGCGGTGTTCCATGGAGCCGTCCCTGTGAAGGACGAGAAGCCTGCAGGCGTCCCTCGGCTCCGACGGCCGGAGGGCTATGAGGGATTCGGGGAGGTCAAAGGCGAAATCAGTTGCCTTCATAGACGCGTATCACTGTCCCCGGATAGAAAAAAGAAAGTATCTCTCTGTAATTCTTGCCTTCGCGCGCCATCTGAAGAGCGCTCCACTGACAAAGGCCCACGCCGTGTCCGTACCCTTTCCCGGTAAAAGTCACTGCATCCGCTTCTTCTTTCATCGTAAAGTTGGTACTCGGAAGCCTGGACCAGCCGAGAAGCTTCCTCAGTTCTGTTGCCTTCACAACCGATTTGCCGGATGCAGCCTCTACGGCAAGCTCCTTTGCCCTTCCGGTCGAGGTGTGGGAGAGTATCCTCATTTCTTTGAGCCCCTTGAGACCCAACGCCTTCTCAATCTCTTCCTTCGGTATCTTTCTTTCCCACAACCAGTAAGGTGACAGCTCGCAGTTGGATTCCACAGATTTGAGATAGGGATAGCTCTTTCCGAAGACCTCTTCCGGGTTTTCCGTCTTGCCGCCGCAGGTCGAATGATAGAAGGCCTCTATCGGCTTCCCTTCATAGGTGAGTATCTCTCCGGCTGTCTCCCTGACCGCATAGGCGATTTGCACCTGAGTATTGTTCCCTTTGTATACCTGGTGCAGAACGGACGAGGTGAGGTGAAACCTCGAATTGGAGGCCGCGTTTTTTCTGTATACCGCATAGGTGCGTGCAATGACCGCCTGAACCTTTAGCGCTTCGAGGTCCCAGTTCATGCCGACCTCGGATGCAACGACATCCGCGACGTACTCCTCGAGGGGAAGCTCATTGATGATGTAGAGCCCTTTTTCACCCTTCCAGACCTCGATGGTGCCGCTGTAGCGTGCTCCGTTCATAAGGAATTCTCCCTCGGTATTCCCGAGCAGCACAAGCTTCTCATCATTACCCGGCATCCTGTAGTTTTCCTCGAGGATGAGCACCTTAATCTTGGCGGACAAAGGGGATGATTGAACTGCCGAAGGCAGCAGCGGAAAAAGTGCGACGATGAGCAGGACCGCCGGCATCCACGAAGTCAGTCTCAGGCGCCTGAGAAATGCCCCTTTTCCTGCAGAGCGTGCCCGCACTATCTTCTCCCCAGGAACCAGAGGATGAGAGTGATGATGATGCTGAGCAGTATACTCGTTGCAAGGGGAAAGTAGAAGGTAAAATGTTTCCTGTGAATAACGATGTCGCCCGGAAGTCTCCCGATCCAGGGAATCTTGCCTGAGAGGAGAAGCAGTCCGCCCAGAACGATGATCAGTATGCCGGCTATTATGAGGAGCTTCCCCAGGGATTGGACCATTATGTCTTCCCCGCCCCGGATGCGGGGGCGCCGCCCTTCTTTCTGCCCCGGTCCTTCTCGGAGAAAAGGCAGCCGCAATACTTTTGCCTGTAGAGGCCGAGTTCCTTCGACAGGGAGACAGCCTCCTTGTAGCCCGCCCTGAAGTCTTCCTCATAGAAAGGAACGGAGTGCCGCCTTGCCATTTCCCTGCCGACGCTCAATATATTTCCGAAGTCCTGGTAGGGGCTCACAAGGAGGGAAGTGGTAAAGCCGTCGAGGTGCATCTTTTTAGCAGTTTTTGCCGTCTCTTCGAGACGCATGGCGTAGCACCGGAGACAGCGGTTTCTGTCGGGATCTCCGATCTTTCCGACAAACTCTTCGATGCCGTAGCGGTCCGCGTACTCGATGCTGAGACCCCAGAGGCGTTCGAGCGTACGGAGTGAATCGAGTCGACGGGAGTACTCGGGATAGGGATGGATGTTCGGATTGAACCAAAAGCCCGTGACTTCTATCTCTTTCGCCCTCATGCTCTTGAGCGGGTAAAGGCTGCAGTTTGCGCAGCAGATATGCATCAGGAGCTTCATCCCGGGGTTATGGTATGCTCAGGGTGTCGAGGATTCGATAGAGCGAGTTCAACGCGGGGGAGTCCCCGGGGAGCACGAATACCGGCCTGCCCTGAAGATCGTATTCGAAAATGGCATTGTCCTGGGGGACGAGTCCTCCCACGACAAGGCCATGTCCCTCGGCCAGCTGTTTCAGCTGCGCACCGTCCGATTCGGATACTCTGTTAATGATCAGGACTCTCTTGTCTATATCGAGAGCGAGCTCATCGACGAGTTCATTGATCCTCTTTGCGGTATGCAGCCCCTTCACCGTGGGATCGCTCACGATCAGCAAAAGGTCCACCCTGTGAGTGGTCCGCCTCGAAAGATGCTCCATGCCGGCCTCGTTGTCAATCACCACATAGGGATATGTCTCTGCCAGTTTATCGGTGTATTTCCTGATTATGTTGTTTGCGGCACAGTAACAGCCCGGACCTTCAGGCCTGCCCATGACCAGCAGGTCCACCCCTTCGGACTCTATAACCGACTGCTGGACCTGGTAATCAAAGAGCTGTTCCATGCTCATCCCCCCGGGGCGTTCTCCCCCGCTCCGTACCACTTGGAGGGACTCCTCCCTCAAACGGCCTACCGTGGCATGGACACTGATCCCGAGGGCCTCGTTCAGGCACGAGTTGCTGTCCGCGTCGACCGCAAGCACCGGCCCCCTCCGCTTCTCCAGGAGGTACCTCACGGTGAGCGCAGCAATACTCGTCTTCCCGGTACCGCCTTTTCCTGCAAGGGCCGTCAAAAAAGCCATAGCTGAATTATACAACAAAAATACTGTGTCTGTGTGACGGTGAAGGCCGATCCCTTTGAGCGAAACGGTTGAAGGGAAGAGGCGGAAGGCGGAAACAACAGGGGAAATCCGTCCCCGCCTTTTATCCTATGCACTATTCGAACAACCTCGTCAGCGCAACGGTTTTTTCCTCAATGCTCTTTGCGATGTTTTCTTCCTCATTCCGCAGTCTGTGGAGCTCGTCAGCGATGTTGACCGCAGCAAGAATCGCTGCCTTAAGGGGCGTGATGTTCGGAGACGCCTCGGAAACTTCCCGTATCCTTGCGGTCACGTATGTGGCGAGTTGCTGGATGTATTCCTCCGGCGCATCTCCCTTAATGGTATATTTCTGCCCGAGGATATAGACTTCTAGCGATCCCATTGTTATCCGAGTTCCACTGTCTCGAGTTCGTTCAGCAGTTCCTCTATCTGGCTCTTTATGGCCGTTTTTTCGGACGAAAGTCTTTCGATTTCCTGGTTCTTCTCATTCAGTTCCGCCTCGAGTTCCCTGATCTTCCGCTCCAGGAGCGCTTTGTCTTCTTTCAGGGCCTTCACTTTTCCTACCGCCCCGGCGATCTTTTCATCGAGATTCTTGAGTCTGTTCAAAGGTGGTTCCTCCTTCCCGGTGTTTGAAAATGTATCGTCATCAAAAAGTGTTTTCCCCATACGTGTCCTGTCCCCGCCCCTGTCACCTGTCTTCCAGGTTCAGGTACGTGAAGTAGGTGGCCAACACGCGCTTTACGTAATTCCTCGTCTCGGCATAAGGAATATCTTCGATAAACTCGTCGTGCGACGCGTACTTGCCCCGGCGGATCCATTCTCTTACCCGGTCTTCTCCCGCATTATATGCGGCAAGGGCGACGGGCAGCGAACCGAATTCTTTTAGGAGCGACTGCAGGTAGTATGCCCCGACGGTGATATTCACCCTGATATTATATATCTCGGAGCTATCCGAAATGTCCATCCTGAGCTTCTTGTCGAGGCTGAACGCAGTCTGGGGCATGAGCTGCATGAGGCCGAGGGCTCCCGCTACGGAGCGGGCGCCGGGGTCGAATCTGCTTTCCTCCCTCATCACTGCGAGCAGGACGAAGGGGTCGAGGGAGTAACGGCCGGAGACTTCCCTGATCGTCGGCCAGTATGCGAGCGGGTAGAGGATATCGTCGATGCCGGCGCCGTTGTCCGGACGGTACCCCTTGTGTGCGGAAAATCTCGATACGAGGCTGATCGATTTCTTGTACGCCCCGACGCTCTGCAGCGTCCGACCGAGATACAGAAGCATGTCAAGCCTCGAAATCCTGCCGGCGGCGCGGGTGAGCTCGACGGCCGCATCGTCGTTCATGTTCAGTTCCCTGAGGATGGTGAACCGTTCAAGGAACGGACGAATTTCAGGAGGAAATTCGCCTGTCTGAGCGCCCAGGCGCGATGAGCGTTCAGAATCCACAGTCCATGCCGCCCTTGTGAGAGACCGCCCGCTCACACGATTTGACTCCCGTGTGTATGAGAGAAGGCTGTAAAAGTCCCCCGCGGAAGCCTTCGCATTCCCGCCCGGCGCCCCGTTGCCGAAGAGGCCTGCTTTCTTGTCATTCAGGCCATCCTCCCGCCCCTGGCTGCCGTCATCCGGGCCGGCGGCGAGGGTCGCGCGTTCGCTGCATCGCTGTCTCCAGTAGTGATACCGGGAACTCGGGAACGTTGCATCGAGGGTCGACAGAGCGTCAGCGGCTTCCTTGTACCGGCCGCCGCGATAGCGGGTCCACGCAATGCCCCAGAGCGCGTCTTCAGCCAACGCGGGATATTTCTCTCCGACCTCATTGAAAATGTTCAGCGCCTCTTCTCCCTTCCCCTCTCTCCTCTTTTTGCTCGCATAGGCGAGGAGAAGTGTACCGGCGCGTTTGTCCTCCATCGCGCTCAATTTGTCCACAATGCCCCTGAAGGCCTCAAGGTCGCCTGCCCTGTAGAGAGACCTTGCGCCGTTGTACAGATCTCCTGCCTTGAGAAAGACCTCTCCTGCCTCCCTGTATTTTTTCTGACGGAAGAGGGAATGGCCGAGGTTTTTCAGTATCTCTTCTTTGAGTGGTTCATCTGCACGGGAAAGCAGTTTTCGGAGAAGGGACTCGGCCTTCTTATACTCGAAGGCCTTCATCAGAGCAGAGGACTTCGCCAGCAGGTCCCGGGGGGCGATGTCCGACGCGGTCAATTCCCGCGACGAGAGATCCGCGTAAGAACTGGCGCCAGTGTAAAGTTTAAGGAACAGCGCCTTCGCCTTGTCGACCCTGCCGGATGCCTTGAAGAACCGGGCCGCATGATAGGTCATCTTCGCATCTTCGGGATAGTCCGTCACGTACGCCTCCAGTTCTCTCATCACCGTATCGTCGTTCCGGAGACGGAGCGAGGCGTTTTCGGAAAGCCCTTGGCTGAAAGGGGTCGTCTCCCGCAAAGCCAGGAGGTTCCTGATCCGCAGCGCGCGCACCCTTTTTCGGAGGAACGAATCGGGGTAGCTTTTCAGGAGCTCATCGATGCAGCGGGAGGACTTTTCAAATTTCCCTATCCTGTTATAAGCCCGCGCCATAAAAAAAAGGGCATAGTCGCCGATCACCGGGACTTCGGAGTAAGCAGCCTTAAGGTCCTCCACGGCCCCTGCATAGCTCCCGGCGTCGAAGAGCTCTTTGCCTTTTACAAGGTCCGCGTATGATGATTCGACGAGTCCTTCGGCAGCCTCTGCAGCGGCTCCGGCGAAGAGGAGGAAGACGAAGAGCAAAGCGGGAACAAAACGGCGGGAAGTCATCCGTGAAGCCGTGAGCCCTCCATATTTTTTCGCCCTTGTGAGCATTGTGTGTTCTGTTGTTGGCACAGGTCTGTGCATTCATTATATCAGCAACGTCCCGTCGATTCAACAGCAACGGGGTAATGAGACTGCCGTGGTCGTAAGACGGCCGGGCGGGATCGATACGGCAGTGCCCGGTTTGACGGTGACGTTTTGGAGCGCGTATAATGAAGCATGAAGACGACTGCGAAAAGAAAGGTCTATCGGCATACGGACGGAACGTTCGAGTGTATGGAAGACCTCGTTGCGGTCGAAAAAAGGGTGAAAGTATCCGTGAACGGCAAGGAGGTGCTGAGCCTTTACTGCACTCCCCATATGGTGAAGGAGCTCGTTGTGGGTCTGATGATGAACGAAGGGATCATCAGGGGAAACTGGTGCGCGGAGAGGATGGGTATCGAATACGGGGAAGAGATAACGGTCGATATCCCGGCCGAAGGAGAGGTTGTTACGGCAGGAAAGACGATCACCTCCGGATGTCTCGGAGGGATCACCTTCGCTCAAGAAAATGAAGTCGGCATGATTGAAGACTCCTTCACTATCGGCAGAGACAGCCTGAGGCATATGTTCAGCGATTTTCAGGCGAGGTCGGAATTATACAGACTTACCGGATGTATCCACAGCGCCGCACTTTCCGACGGGGAGGTGATCCTCTGTTTTGCGGAAGACATCGGGAGACACAATGCCGTCGACAAGGTGATAGGGTATGCCCTGCTCGAGCATATCCCTTTTTCGGGGAAGGTGATGCTAGCGAGCGGCAGAATCTCCTCGGAGATTTCTTCAAAATGCTCTCGATGGGGCATCCCCATCCTCGCGACACGTACGGCGCCCACGAATCTCGCTATTGAGATTGCCGCGAAAAGGGGCGTGACCGTTGTGGGATTCGTGAGAGGGAATAGGTTCAACGTCTACACGCATCCCGGGCGGGTCACATGAAAGGGAACCGGGTCCGCGTCTACTTTATCCCGTATTTTTGAAGCCTGTGCCGGAATGATCGGAAGGAGAGGTTCAGAAGCTTCGCAGCGTCTGTCTTCACTCCCTCTGCAAGATTCAGCGCTTCCAGGAGATACTTCTTTTCTATGGTCTCAACGATGACGTCGAGATCGATTCCGCTTTTCGACATGACGGGCAGGCCCTGGTCTCCGCTGGGAAGGCTGCCCAGCTCCACGGGCAGGTCGGAAGGTGTTATCTCCTCTTTGTCGGTCATGAGCAGAACCCTTTCGATCAGGTTTTCGAGTTCCCGTATATTGCCCTTCCAAGGGTTCTGAATAAGGAGTTTGAGGGCGGCGGGCGAGATTTTCTTCGTGGAGTTCGAAAACTTGCGGATAAAGTGCTCAACAAGCAACGGGATATCCTCTTTCCTCTCCCTGAGGGGCGGGATATGGAGCGGGATGACGTTCAGCCGGTAGTAGAGATCCTCCCTGAACCGGTGCGCCTCGATCTCTTCGGCCAGGTTCTTGTTCGTGGCAGCCACGATCCTCACATCGACCCGTACGTCGCCGGTTCCGCCGACCCTTCTGAAGGTTCCGTTTTCGAGCACGCGCAGGAGCTTGGCCTGAAGGTTGGCGGGCATCTCTCCTATTTCGTCCAGGAACAACGTTCCGCCGTCGGCGATTTCAAAGAGCCCCTGCTTGTTGCAGATGGCGCCGGTGAAGGAACCCTTCATATGGCCGAAGAGTTCGCTCTCGAGAAGGCCCTCGGGGAAAGAAGCGCAGTTTATCGCAACGAGGTTTCTCTCTTTCCTCAGGCTGAGGTTATGGAGGGCGGTGGCGACGAACTCCTTTCCCGTGCCGCTCTCACCCGTAATAAGAATATTGGAATTGCTCTGGGCTATCTTCGGCAGCACTCTCAGTATTTCCTGCATTTTCGAACTCTTGTAAAAGATGTTGCCCAATTCATAGGTCGTTCGTATCTTGTCCCTGAGGATCGAGACTTCGCCTATCAGCTTCCGTTTTTCGAGGGCATTCTTCACTACCAGCCGTATCTCGTCGATCTTGAAGGGCTTGTGTATGTAGTCGTACGCGCCGAACTTCATGGCTTCAATGGCGGATTCCGTGGTGCCGAAGGCGGTGATCATGATCACGAAGGTGTCGGGCGATATCTCCCTCGCTTTTTTCAGGATCTGGAAACCGTCCACCCCGGGCATTTTTATATCGGTGATGATAAGGTCGAAGATATCCCTGTCGAGGCAGTCGAGGCCTTCATTGCCGTGCATGGCCGTGGATACGCCGTATCCTTCGCCTTCAAGAAGCATTTTCAGAATCTCGCGCATGTTCTTTTCATCTTCGATGACCAGTATTTTGCTCTTCCGTTGTTCCATAGAACCCTCCCTCACCCTTTGCCTGCGGATGCGACGTCCGGATTCCGGGCGCCGCTTGTTTGCGCCGCTCCTCCCGAAAACAGTAATGGGTCAGGGGCGGCAGGGATGCGCACCTCGAACGTCGTTCCCTGCCCGGAGGGGCTCTTTACCGTAATACTGCCGTTGTGTTCCTCGACGATCCTGTAGGCGATCGAGAGGCCCAGGCCGGTCCCTTTGTCCTTGGTCGTGAAAAAGGGATAGAAGACGTCTTTCAGGTTCTCCGGTGGAATTCCGATGCCCGAATCCTTCACAGAGACAAGCACCGAATTCAACAGCCTTCGTACGCTCAGAAGCATCTCTCCGCCGTCCGGCATCGATTCTATTGCGTTCATGGCAAGATTCAGGAAGACTTGGCGCAGCTTCTGGGGGTCCGCGACGATCTCTATGGGCCCTTCAAAGTCTTTTCTCACCGTTATGGCGTCGATATTCGCAGTAGCGCTCTTGATCAGCTCTACTGTTTCGTCGAGCATGGCGGTAAGATCGAAACGGAAGAACTCAGGACTCCTGGGTCGTGAGTACGTGAGAAAATCGGTGATGATTTTGTTCAATCTGTCCATTTCGCTGATGGCGATACTCATCAGTTTCTCTCCCTGGTCTCTGGTGAGCGCACCCTCCCTGAGCATTTCGATGGAGCCCTTCAGCGATGCGAGGGGATTCCTGATTTCGTGAGCCATATTTGCGGAAAGCTCTCCGATGGCCGCCAGCGTCTCCTTGTACTTCAGTTCGGCCTCAAGGTTCTTGAGCTCCGTAATATCCTGGAAGATGCAGATGTATCCGGTCTTGTGCTCGCTGCTGTCCATCGTGGCGGAGATGCTGAGGCCTATGATCTTGCTCCAGCCCTCGCCGGAAACCTCTCCTTCCGTCCGTTGGACCCCCAGGGGGCGGGTTACAAAGGGAAAGATCTCCGTGATGTCCTTGCCGGTCGCTTCCGCCCTGCTTAGGCCGGCAATATTTTCCGCAGCCCTGTTAAAGATCAGGATTTTTCCCGAGACGTCCGTCGTGAGCAGGCCGCTCGGCAGACTTTCGATCAATTCCTTGTTGAAGAAGGCGAGGTCTTTGAGGTCGGAATCCCTCTCTGCGAGCCTTCGTGAGGTCTTTTCGAGCCGTGAAGACATGTACCCTGTCAGATAAGCGGTCAGATACAGCGAGGTAATATGGGAGAAGATGTTGTAGAGGAAGTCCTTTTCCTTCACCGAGATGTCATACCCTATCGGGATGAGTCTGTAAAACTGGAGGTCTATCATGAGACCGTAAAGGATGCTGCAGATGGTTGCGGTGATGAATCCCGCCCTCTTGTTCAGAGTGATCGCGGAGGCGATGACCGTCAGGAGCATGATGAAGGAAAACCAGCTCTCGATGCCGCCGGTCACAAAGATGAGGGCGATCTCTGAAAGGGCGTCCACGGAAAGCTGGCCGTAGGCAAAGGCGGTGAGATTCTTCAGCCGGTAAAGGAGAAAGCCGTAGATCACCGAGAGAACGTAGAGGCTTACGATGATGTACAGAATTGCATGGGGATATGGAAACCGGTAAAATCCTATCTCGAAGATGAGAAACGTGCCGAGGAGAAGCGTCACGAAAAAGGCCCTGAATATGATTAGGGCCTTTAAGCGCTTGAAAAGGGCCACGTCATACATGGACTATTTTATGAGGGTGATCAGCTTGAATATCGGGAGATACATCGCAATGACGATAAAGCCGACGGATGTTCCGAGGAATACCATCAGAAGAGGCTCCATCATCGCCGTCAGGTTGTTGACGGCGTTATCGACCTCGTCGTCATAGAAGTCCGCGATCTTGCTCATCATGGCATCAAGGGCTCCCGTAGATTCGCCGACCGCGATCATATGGGTCACCATCGGCGGGAATACCTTTGCCTTCGACAGAGGCTCCTCCAGGGTCTTCCCTTCGGCTACGGCCTTTCTCACATCCATAATCGCGTATTCGACGACCTTGTTGCCGGCGGTCTTGGCGGTAATCTCGAGTCCGTCGAGGATCGGCACGCCGCTGCTGATGAGCGTGCCGAGGGTACGGGTGAATTTTGCGACAGCCACCTTATTGAGGATCACCCCGAAAATGGGGAGTTTCAGGAGGATGGCATCGATCACCTTCGTCCCTTTTTCCGTCTTCCTCACTTGCTTGATAAAGACGATGAAACCCACGATAAAACCGAGCGCGATCAACCCGCCGACTCCGGCGATCGTCTTGCTGAGCCCGATCACGATGCGCGTCGGCAGGGGAAGCGTTCCACCCATAGAAATAAACATCTTGGAAAACGTCGGGACGACAAAAATCATGATGACCGCGATGACCGCTACGGCGATAGTGGTGACCACCGCGGGATAGATCATCGCGCCCTTGACCTTCTTCTTCAGCTTCATCGCCTTTTCGATGTAACCGGCGAGCCTGTTGAGTATCGTGTCGAGTATGCCTCCCGCCTCGCCTGCGGCGACCATGTTCACGTAGAGTTCCGAAAATATCTTCGGGTGTTTTTTCAAGGCGTCGGCGTATGTAGAGCCCGACTCCACGTCTGACTTGATAACTTTGAGGGTCTTGGCAAGGGTCTTGTTTTCGACCTGCTGGGAAAGGATGTCGAGGCCCTGCACAAGGGGCAGCCCCGCATCGATCATAGTAGAGAACTGTCTGGTGAATACGACGATATCCTTGTCGCCGACGCGGGCGCCGAGGCCTGCGAAAAGGGGGCTTTTTCCCCCCTTTTCCGTGATGATCGTTGCCGTTATGTTCTTCCTTCTGAGCTGGGCGATCACCTCATCCTTTGACGCAGCGACCATTTCTCCCCTCTCAAGCGAACCCCTGATGGTTTTCCCTGACCACTGAAAAGTCGTCGGCATTTCTTACCCCCTCCCTTTCGAACCGGCTGAGACCCGCTGAATCATGGTAAGAAGCTCTTCGGGTACCTGTGAGCGCCCCATCGCTTCTTCATAAGAGATCAATCCCTTCGTATAGAGCTCCAGCAGGGATTGGTTCATTGTCTGCATCCCCGACTTTGCCTGTCCGGTCTGCATCTGAGAATATATCTGGTGGACCTTGTCTTCCCGTATCAGGTTCCTGATTGCCGGATTGGGCGACAGGATCTCGACACTCATCACCCTCCCGTGCCCCGATTTCTTCGGCAGCAGCTGCTGCGAGAGTATGCCCTCCAGGACGAAAGAAAGTTGGACCCTGATCTGTTCCTGCTGATGGGAAGGGAAGACGTCGATGATTCTGTTTATGGTCTGGACCGCCGAATTGGTATGGAGCGTTGCCAGCGTAAGATGGCCCGTTTCAGAAACCGTCAACGCCGCCTCGATGGTTTCGAGGTCGCGCATCTCGCCTATCAGCACGACGTCGGGGTCCTGCCTGAGCACGTATTTCAGTGCCGACTTGAACGACATCGTGTCCGCATTCACTTCCCGCTGGTTGATAAGGCATTTCTTGTGACCGTGGAGATATTCGATCGGGTCTTCAACCGTGATGATATGGTCGTAACGCTCTTCGTTGATCCGGTCTATCATCGCAGCCAGTGTAGTGGATTTTCCGCTTCCCGTCGGCCCGGTCACGAGAATAAGTCCCCGGGGTTTCTTCACCATCTCGTTCACGATTTCGGGCAACCCCAGTTCGGCGAACGTCCTGATCGTGAAGGGGATGGTCCTGAAGGCCCCTGCCACTGCCCCGCGCTGCATGAAGATGTTCGCACGGAACCTGCTGAGGCCCTTTATGCCGAAGGAAAGGTCGAGTTCATTGTTCTCTTCGAAGCGGTGCTTCTGGGCATCGGTGAGTATGCTGTAGCAGAGGGCCTTGGTGTCGGCGGGCATGAGCGCCGGATGGTCCATGCTCAGCAGCTTGCCGTCGACCCTGAGCCTCGGCGGAGTGCCCGTCGTGATATGGAGGTCCGATGCCCCGCTGTCGATCATTTGCTTCAACAGATCATATAACGTTGCCATTCAACGCTCCTCTAGTCCCCAAAAGTGACTCTCAGTACTTCCTCGATAGAGGTGATGCCGTCCTTCACCTTCGACAGCCCGCTCATCCTGAGCGATCTCGTCCCGAGCCTGACCGCAGTCTTCTTGATCTCGTTCGCCGACGCTCCTTCCAGGATCAACTCCCGTATTTCGTCGCTTATCGGCATCACCTCGTATAGGGCTATCCTGCCCTTGTACCCGGAATTATTGCAGACAGGGCAGCCCTTGCCCCGGTAACATCTCATGGTCTTTGCCTCCTCCTCGGAGAACCCGATCTTGACAAGTGCCTCGGCGGGGACTTTTTCCTCGTCTTTGCATTGCAGGCACACCTTCCTCGCAAGTCTCTGGGCCAGTATCAGGATGACCGACGAAGAGACGAGGAAGGGTTCAATCCCCATGTTAAGCAGCCGGCTGATAGTGCTCGGCGCGTCATTCGTATGGAGCGTGCTTAGCACGAGGTGACCGGTGAGGGCCGCCTTTACGGCGATCTCCGCGGTCTCGAAATCCCTTATTTCGCCCACCATGATGATGTCCGGGTCCTGTCGCAGGAAGGAGCGAAGGGCGGACGCGAAGGTGAGGCCGATCTCTTCCTTGACCTGCACCTGGTTTATTCCCATAAAGTTGTACTCCACGGGATCTTCGGATGTCATGATGTTGATGCCGGGTTTGTTCAGATGATTCAGAGCGGAATAGAGCGTCGTTGTTTTGCCGCTACCTGTGGGACCCGTAACAAGGACCATTCCATAGGGCTTTTCGATCGCCTCCATGAAGTCTTCGAGCTGCCTTTTCTCGAAACCGAGTTTCGTCAGGTCGACCTGGAGATTCGATTTATCGAGGATCCTGAGTACGGTCTTCTCACCGAAAAGCGTCGGCAGCGTCGACACCCGGAAGTCTATCTCCCGCTTTTTCCCCAGTTTCAGCTTTATCCTTCCGTCCTGGGGCAGTCTCCTCTCCGCTATATCGAGCCTCGACATGATCTTCACTCTCGATGTCAGCGCGCTCTTTATTTTCGTAGGGAGGTTCATCACCGTGTACATGACGCCGTCGACCCGGTACCGCACGCGGAGCGAAGCCTCGTAGGGTTCGAGATGGATATCGCTGGCCCCGGCCTTGATTGCGTTCACAAAGATTCCGTTGACCAGTTTCACGATGGGCGCCTCTACTTCCTTCACGACCTCGGCGTCGTCCCTGTCTTCCACGACATCGATACTGTCGAGGGCGCTCCCGACTACCTTATCGAATTCTTCGACGTTTACGCTGGGAGCCTCGTCGACGGAAAGAGAGCTCTCGATATCGAGTTCCGCCTCGGAAAACGTGTAGTCTTTTGCCTGCAGCGACTGACCGGTGCTTGAGCCGCCCTTTTTTGAAGCGACCAGTCCCTCCCCTCCCTTCGCGTAATTGTTCGTTATCGAAGTCAGTATTGCCGATTCTGCGGCGACCACGACTTCGACGTTATACCCTGTCATGAATTTCACATCATCGATCGCAAAGACGTTCGAAGGATCCGCCATAGCGATCGTAAGCGTTGCGCCGACACGTGCAATCGGCATGATCAGGTATTTCCGTGCCATCTCCAGGGGAATGAGTTTCACGACAGAGGAATCTATCGTGTATTCCGAAAGGTTTATCGCGGGAACGCCGAATTGTTTCGAAAGGAAAGAAACGAGTTTGTCCTCAGTGATATATCCCAATTTTGCGAGATTCGTCCCGAGACGCCCTCCCTCCCTCTTCTGGAGATTCAGCGCCTGTTTGAGTTGCTCTTCGGAGATGATATTGGAGGTGATGAGTATCTGACCAAGCTTAGCCGCCATATACAATACGATATATGAAACTGTGCTGAAAGTCAACAGTCATAACCCTTCGATTTATCAGGTTTTACTCCTTCGCGAAAACAGCCGATTTCGGCTCGTTTTCGGCTGTTCAATGCAAGGGGCGGGTGCTGTGAGGCAGGGAACGGAGGTTAAATCACTGCGATTCCCTGGCGAGCTTCCTATTGGTAAAAAACTGCTGGATTATGCTAAGGATATTGTTCACGAGCCAGTAGAGCACCAGTCCCGACGCGAAGTTCAGGAAGAGGAAGGTGAATACCACCGGCATCAGCATCATCATTTTGTTCTGTTTGGGGTCCATCGATGTGGGCGTCATCTTCTGCTGAAGGACCATGGTGATGCCCATCACGATCGGCAGAATGTAGTACGGATCTTTCGAGGAAAGGTCGGTGATCCAGAGCATGAAAGGTGCGCCCCTCAGCTCGATCGCGATCATGAGCACCTTGTACAGTGCATAAAAGACCGGGATCTGGAGGAGCATCGGGAGACAACCGCCCACGGGATTTACCTTGTATTTCTTGTACATCTCGAGCGTCTCTTTCTGGAGCTTCTGCGGGTCGTTCTTATACTTTTCTTTCAGCTCGGTCAGCTTGGGCTGGAGCTGCTGCATCTTTCTCATCGACTTCTGGCTCTTGTTCAGAAGGGGGACGAAGGGTATGCGGACGATGATCGTCAGAAGCACGATAGCCCAGCCGTAGTTTCCGAGGAAACTGTAGAAGAACTTCAGTATCCAGAAAAGGGGCCTTGCCAGAATCGAAAAGAAGCCGAAGTCGATTATGTGCTGCAGGCCGACCTCCAACTTCTCCAGTCTGTTGTAATCTTTGGGGCCCGCGTAAATCAGGTAACTGTTCACACCCTGTTTGAGCTTGAGCGCAATGACGGCGGAGTCTTGTGCTCTCCATGCCTTTGCCTCGACTACCCCGGCGGAAGGGACAATCGACGCAAAGAAGTATTTATCCTCCTGCGCCACCCATTTTATCCCGTCCTTGTATTCCTTCGGTTGATCGAGTTTTTTTGCGACGATGTCTATCCTGTCGGTGCCTTGTAGAATCACAGGGCCGATATGGGGGGCCGTCGAGTCTTTTGTGTCGTGGATGCCGAAATGGGAACCGAGGGCGAGCCAGTAATCGGGCAGGCCGCTCACCTCGTCCGTCAAATCGAATTTGTAGCTATCGGCATAAAAGGTATAGGTCCGCCGGACCGAAAACTTCTGCGAGGCGTACTCAAAAATAAAGGTTCCTTTCTGGGAATCCTTCAGGTTGAGGTCCGAACCCTTTACGGAAAAGTTGATCTTCGCCAGCGGAAAATCATCTTTTTCTCCCAGAGCGAGGGCCGGAACTGCTTCGGGGCCAGCAAGGAGTGAAACAGGCGAGCCGTCTTTGTCCTTATACTTTTTCAGCACAAAGCTCTTGACCGTCCCCCCCCTCGACGAAAAGACGGCGATATAGAAGTCCGTCTCTACCCTGATATCTTTCGCCTCCGCCTGGCCTTCAGCGGCGGTAATGGGGACGACAGAAGGAAGAGCCTCTGCCTTTTCCGCTGCCTTTCCGGTCTCTGTCTGTTGGGGCTGCCGGACAGGCTGGGGAGACTGTTTTGCAAAGAAATACTGATAGCCGAGCAGAATTGCGAGGGCGAGGACGACAGCAATAAGTGTCCTTTTGTCCATTTCCATATTATTTCACCGGGTCATATCCACCGGGGTGGAAGGGATGGCATCTGAGGAGTCTTTTCACGGCGAGATAGCCGCCTTTCAGCGTACCGTATCTCCGTACCGCATCCGCGGCGTACGCGGAACATGTGGGCAGATACCTGCAGGCCGGGGGGAAAAACGGCGACAGCAGATATTTATAGGCCTTCAATATGAAGATAACAATTTTTGCCATAGTCTTTTCGCCGGTGTCACGGCAGTGCCATAGAAAAAGCCTCACGCTACACAAAAAGGGTTACTTTGACTGCGTTCCGCGAAGGCAGATCCTCGCCGATGACCCGAAGAAGCGGTAAGGGTTAAACGACCAGCCTCTTGCGCCCCTTGGCCCGTCTTCTCTGTAAGGTCTTTTTGCCTCCCTTCGAGTTCATCCTCTCCAGAAAGCCGTGGGTCCTTTTTCTCTTTACGTTATGTGGCCGGAATGTCGTGTATGTACCCATAATTTCCTCGTCGAAAAGTATAGAACGACAGACCCGATAAAGTCAAGTTTAAATACATTTCTTGTCAAAGCACTTTTGAAGTTGAACTTGTCCGCCGGCATCGGTTAATATTCTGTATGCATCGTCACTCTGACTACGTACCGCTCCATCTCCATACGGAGTACAGCCTGCTGGACGGTTCCATCAAGATCGACGAGCTCGTGGAGCAGGCGGCGGAGTGGAAGATGCCCGCGGTCGCCATCACGGACCATGGCAACCTCTTCGGCGCAGTCGAGTTCTATAAGAAAGTCACCAAGGCGGGGATAAAACCGATCATCGGCTGCGAGGTCTATGTGGCGCCGTCAAGCCGTCTCGAAAAAAAGGCAGAGGGCGCCTCGGAATCGTCTTTTCACCTCATCCTCCTGGCGAAAGACAACGCCGGATACAGAAATCTCGTAAATCTCGTCTCGAGGGCCTACACGGAAGGGTTTTACTACAGGCCGAGAATCGACAAGGACCTGCTGGCGCAGTACAGCGGGGGGCTCGTCGGGCTCTCCGCCTGCTTGAAAGGGGAAGTCCCGTATTATCTGAGCAGGGAGATGACCGACAAGGCGAGGCAGAGCGCGCTCGAATACAGGAAGATCCTCGGTCCTGAAAATTTTTATATCGAAATCCAGGTCAACGGGCTGGAGGCGCAGGAGAAAGCGAACAGAAAACTGAGGGAGCTGTCGGAGGAACTGCAGATCGGCCTCGTTGCCACGAACGACTGCCATTATCTGAGGAGGGAAGACGCGAGAGCGCACGAGATTCTGCTCTGTATCCAGACGGGCAAGACGGTGAGCGATGCGAACAGAATGCGGTTCGAGACGGACGAATTCTACCTGAAGTCTCCCGATGAGATGAAGAGGGCCTTTGCCGAGGTTCCCGAGGCGGTTGTGAATACGCGGAAGATAGCCGAACGGTGCAATGTGGAATTCAGACTCGGGACGAACCTGCTTCCGATGTTCAGGGTGAAAGAGGGGACGCCCGAAACATACCTAAAGAAGCTGGCTGTGGAAGGGCTGAAGCGGAACTTCGGGGAGAACCCCCCCGAAGGCTACAGAAACAGGTTGAAGGGCGAACTGGATATCATAAACCGGATGAACTACGCGTCCTACTTCCTCATCGTATGGGATTTCATCCACTACGCGAGGAAAAAAGGTATCCCCGTGGGACCGGGCCGCGGCTCCGCCGCAGGAAGCCTTGTGGCGTATTGCCTCGGGATAACGGAGATAGACCCGATAAAATACAATCTCCTTTTCGAAAGGTTCCTGAACCCCGAGAGGATCAGCATGCCCGACATCGACGTCGATTTCTGCAAGGACAGGAGGGGAGAGGTCATCGCGTATGTCGCGAATGAATACGGGCACGATCATGTGGCTCAGATAATCACCTTCGGGACGATGGCGGCGAAGGCGGCCATACGGGACGTGGGACGGTCCCTTGACGTCCCGTATGCGGAGGTGGACCGGGTCGCGAAGCTGGTCCCGAACACCCTGAACATCTCCATAGATGAGGCGCTGAAGGAAGAGGCGCAACTCAGGGAACTGTATGAGAACAACCCCAAAGTGAAGGAGATTCTCGATATCGCACGGAGGCTCGAGGGTCTCTGCCGGCATGCCTCCACGCATGCTGCGGGCGTGGTCGTATCCCCGGAGCCTCTCACCGAATATGCGCCTCTGTACAAGAACCCGACGGACGGCACCGTCACCACCCAGTTCGACATGAGCTCTGTCGAGGCGATCGGCCTCCTGAAGTTCGATTTCCTCGGGCTCAAGACGCTGACGGTCCTCGAAAAGACCGTCGCCTACATACGGGACAACGGCAAAGAGCTGGCGCTTGCAGATATCCCTTTTGACGACATGGAGACGTATCGGCTCCTCAGTTCCGGTCAGACGACCGGGGTGTTCCAGCTCGAAAGCGCAGGGATGAGGGACATCCTGGTAAGGATGCAGCCGAACAGATTTGAGGACCTCATCGCCCTTGTCGCCCTATACCGGCCCGGACCTATGGCATGGATCGACGACTTCATAAAGGCAAAAAAGGGCGAGGCGAAGATCTCCTACGAATTGCCCCAGCTGAAGGAGATCCTTGACGAGACCTACGGCATTATCCTCTACCAGGAACAGGTCATGATGATCGCCAACAAGATCGCGAACTTTTCGATGGGGCAGGCGGACATCCTGCGGCGGGCGATGGGGAAGAAAAAGGCCGAGGAGATGGAAAAACAAAAGGAGGACTTTGTCCGGGGGGCAGTCGCGAACCGTATATCGGAAAAGAAGGCCCGGAAACTGTTCGAAAAGATGGAGCCTTTCGCCAGATATGGTTTTAATAAATCTCATTCCGCAGCCTATGCCTATATCGCATATCAGACCGCCTATCTGAAGACCCATTTCCCGGTCGAGTTTATGGCGGCGACGCTGAGCGCGGACACGGACAATACCGACAAAATCGTAAAGTCTATAGCGGAATGCGGGAAGATGGCTATCGATATTCTTCCCCCCGACATCAATGAGAGCGGGAAAGAGTTCAGGGTGCTGGGCAAAGCGATACGCTTCGGTCTCGAGGCAGTGAAAGGGGTGGGGGCCGCTGCGATCGAGTCGATACTGTCCGTGAGGGAAGAAGGGGGGGGCTTCGTATCCCTCGAGGACTTTCTCCGAAGGATAGACGGAAGGAAGATAAACAGGAAGGTCCTCGAAAGCCTCGTGAAGGCCGGCGCTCTGGATTCTTTCGGAATGCACAGGGCAGAGACGCTCGCTGTGACCAATTCCGCCGTGCATGGTGAGAATTCGATGGGCTGCCTCTTCGGACAGCAGAATATCTTCGGGGACGGCGGAGGTGTGGAGACACCCGCATGGGATGAAGCTACCCTGCTCACTCATGAGAAGGAAGCCCTCGGCTTTTACCTGACGGGACATCCGTTGTCGAAGTACCGGGACGCACTCTCGGCCCTGAAGGTAAAAGGGATGGCCGCACTTGAAGAGACGGCAGATAAAGAGGAGGTTCAGGTCGCGGGCGTAGTGAGCAGCATCAAGAAGATTAGGACAAAGGGCAAGTCGGAAAGTATGGCATACCTGACCCTCGAGGACGAGGAGGGAAGCGCCGAGGTGATCGTGTTCCCCGAGCTTTTCCGGACCAGGGGCGATGTTGTGATCAAGGAGAGCTTGATCGCAGTGAAGGGCACCATTGACAGGACCGAGAAGGGAACGAAGCTCGTCTCGAGGGAGATCTCCAGACTCGAGGACCTCGTTGCGAAGAACGGCGCGCATAAGATCGAAATAACCCTGAAGAAGGACGCGCTGCCTCCGGAAAAACTCGGCGCGCTCAGGGACCTTTTCCCCGGCGACACCGCAGGAAGGTGTCAGCTGTACCTGAGGATCGAGGTGAACGGTTCGTGCGCGGTTGTGGCGACGTCCCTCTGCGTAGACCCCTCGGGTCCCCTGACAGAGAAGATTGAGGCGCTTCTGGGAAAAGGGACGGTGGCGGTTTCGTGAGATACTACCTGGACTTCGAAAAGCCGATCGAAGAAATCGAGGCGAAGATCGATGAACTGAGACGCCTCTCGGACGGCAAAGAGCCGGATATCGCATCGGAGATAAAGAAACTCGAGAAAAAGGCGAAAGAGCGCCGTTCGGAAATATTTTCGCACCTTACTCCATGGCAGAAGACGCTGATCGCGCGGCACCCCGATAGACCGTACACGCTCGACTACATCTCTCTCCTCGCAAAGGACTTCGTCGAGCTTCACGGCGACAGGAGATACGCTGATGACCCTTCCGTCGTCGGCGGCTTCGGAAGGATCAGGGAGATCACCTTCATGATCATCGGACATCAGAAGGGAAGGGGGACAAAGGAGAGGATCTCGAGGAATTTCGGCCAGCCCCATCCCGAAGGATACCGGAAGGCCCTCCGTCTGATGAAACTCGCCGAACGTTTCAGGAAACCCATCCTCACCTTTATCGATACGCCCGGTGCGTATCCCGGCATAGGAGCCGAGGAAAGGGGACAGGCAGAGGCGATCGCGACGAATCTCATGGAGATGTCGAGACTGAAGACCCCGGTCATTTCAGTCGTGATCGGCGAAGGAGGGAGCGGAGGCGCGATCGCCCTTGGTGTCGCCGACAGGTTGTATAT
>JAMCWJ010000026.1 GCA_023475105.1 Nitrospirota bacterium | reverse complement strand
AGAGACCTCGACGCCAACGAAGAGGTCCTCCCCGATACCGGGAGGGAGGAAACGCTCCTCCCCTTCAGGGCGCGGGAGGTGCTGGGACTTCCGACGTACCTCGACAGGGACAGGCTTGTCTCTTATTATTTTGATTGTCTTCTGGGAGGGGCCGGGGAGGTTCACCTTTTCTTTGTCGAAAACGATAAAACGGAAAAATCGCGCTTTGTCGAGAAGCTCCTATGGGAAAGGCAGAAGAAAGAAAAGGCGACCGATATGAAACGCTATATCAGGCCGGTGCAGTATCAGGTGACGCTCGTAAACCGCGACCCCGCGCCGGTTCCGAAGTCCGGAGAGATGGTCTCTTTCCTCAGAGGGTTTACTTACAGCGCGACCGCCCTGAACGTGTACCTCCGGTGCCCGCTCCGGTTCTACTACTCTTTCGTGCTCGGCCTCAGCAGGAGAAAAGAGATCACCGGAGAGATCGAGCGCGCAGACCTCGGGACCTTTGTCCATGCCGTTCTGAAGACCTATTTCTCGCACAAGAGGGGCAGGGTGCTGAAGGCGCAGGAGATCGATCCGGGTGGAATGGACCGCCTCGTCGAGGACCTTTTCGAAAAAGAGTACGGCAGGGACGTTTCGGGCGCGGCCTACTTGATGAAAAGGCAGATCAAACGGCATATGGCCGATTTCCTGAAGGAGTACTACGCTCCCCTTGTGCGCAGGAGCCGCGTCACGATCGCCGGCGTCGAGGTCTCTCTCGGGGCGCGGATCGGTCCGTTCGCCCTGAAGGGGCGTCTGGACAGCATCGAAGAGAGAGACGGAAAGACCGTGATCGTCGATTTCAAGACGGGCGCCCAGGCGAACCCGCTGAAGATAGACATCGAGGCGCTTGACCTCCGGAGGAGAGAGACGTGGGGCAGGGCGATAGGAAGCCTCCAGCTGCCCTTCTACGTTCTCCTCTATTCGGAGAAAAAGAGGCTGCCGGTGACGGACCTCAATGCGCTCTTCCTGCTCCTCGGCAGGTCAAGGATAGACGAAAAGCTCGAGCTGCCCCTCTTCGATCCTGCCTCTCCGGGCGATGCGTACGAGCCGGCAAAGACAGTGATCTTCACCCTCCTTCAGGAGATCACGGACCCTTCGGTCCCGTTCAGTGCTTCCACGGACAGGAAGAGGGCCTGCCCGTCATGCGATTTCCCGTATTTCTGCGGCACGCAGTGGATCGTGAAGTAGCCCCGGCGACGCCGAAGGCGTTGCCTGACGCGGTCTTTCACCGCGACAACAAGCTTTCTGCCTCCGCCGCGAAAGAAAGTTTCAGTTATGAAAGAAACCTGCTATAATTTGCTCATCGTACCGTTCCTTATCGGAGCAAAGAGCGGGGAAAGAGAAAGCAGACCGGCCGGCAAACGGGAAACGAAGAAATGCCATTTCAGGTATGTTCAAGAACTATTTAGTACGCAACATTCTGCTCATTTCGTTCATATCGGTACTGATATTGGCGGCCTATAATGTCTTCTTCGTGTTTCCCTCATTCAGAGACCTGACTATCCAGGTCTCCGAAGATGATTCGGTGCGCATCGCAACGCATCTGGCGAACCGGTTGCTTTCGCGCGATGTCCCCTTCGAAGGAGATGCCGTGACCGAGGCCTTCAGGAAAGAGGCCGAACGCGTAAAGGGTGATTTCGGTCTGATGAAGGTCCTGGTTTTTTCCTCTTCAGGAGAGACCGTATATTCGAGCGACCCCGCGGATCTGGGGCATATGACCCGGGGAAGGTTTTCTCATGACATTGCTGCAAAGGGCAGGGTCCACACGGAATTTGTGCGAAAGGACACCCGGTCCGTGAGCGGTCAGAGGGTAACGGCGGACGCCGTAGAGACATATGTGCCGCTGGTAAGGGACGGCAGGTTTCTGGGGGCTTGCGAAGTCTATATGGACGTCACGGAGAGCAAAGCGATGAGCGACGCGCTGCTCGTGAAGTCCCTTGCTGCGCTCTTTGTCCTGGTGGGGGGGCTCCTCGCGGCGTTTGTCATCGCGTCCTTCAGGGCGAACAGGAGCCTCACGGCGCAAAGAAAAGCGGAGGAGGCGCTGCGGGAGAGCGAGCTTTTTCTCCAGACGATTATCGAAACCGAGCCCGAGTGCGTGAAACTCCTTGCACGAGACGGCGCCCTGCTCAGGATGAACCGCGCCGGCCTCGAGATGATCGGAGCGGCCTCGTTCGCCCAGGTGAAGGGAGAATCCGTGTATGACCTGGTTTCCCCGGAATATCGCGCGGCCTTCAGGTCTCTGACGGAGAAAACGTTCGAGGGAACACCGGGGACGCTGGAGTTCGAGATGGTCGGCCTGCACGGGGACCGGCTCTGGCTCGAGACCCATGCGGTCCCGATCCGCGATGCGAAAGGAGAAATATTCGCCTCGCTCGGGATCACGAGGAACATCACGGAGCGAAAGAAGGCGGATGAGAAGTTGAAATTGTTTTCCCATGCCATCGAGGAGGCGACGGACGGCATTCAGATTACCGACCTGGACGGCTCTATCATTTACGCGAACGAGGCGGTGGAGGAGATCTACGGCTTCCCGTCCCATGAATTCCTCGGCAAACATGTCAGTGAGATAAGCACCGACAGGGAATTCATCGGGAAGGTGGTGCTCGAAAGCATCAGGGAGACAGGTCGCTGGAATGGCGAACTCATGGTCTGTCATAAAGACGGGACCGTATTCCCTATATGGCTGACGGCGGCGCTGGTCAGGAACGACGCCGGGAAACCGATAGCGATCATCGGAATCATTCGCGACATGACCCTGAGAAAACGGTCCGAGGAGGAAATCAAGAGACTGAATCAGGAGCTGCAGCGCCGGGCAGCGCAGATCGAAGAGTCTTACAGGGACCTGGAGAGCTTCAGCTACACGGCGTCCCACGACCTTCGGGAGCCCTTGATGATCATCCGGTGGTTTTGCGGTAATCTGCTGAAGAGACAGGGGTATGCCCTGGACCATGACGGCAGGGAGACCCTCGCCATGATCAGGGAAAAGGCGGGGCAGATGACGCAACTTATCAGCGACCTCCTTTCATTCTCCCGCATCAGTACAAAGGAGGTTCTGAAATCGGAAATCGACATGGAGACCCTCGCGAAGGACGTGTTCACCGGAATGAAGGCGTCCCTCGACGGTAGAAATGTGACACTGGAAGTGAAAGACCCGCCTGCTGCCTGGGGGGATTTCGCGATGATTCGTCAGGTACTCGCAAACCTGTTGTCCAATGCACTGAAGTATACGCGGCCGAAGACGGACGCACGGATCGAATTCAGCGGATTCGAAAAAAGAAGGAAAACGGTGTATTATGTCAGAGACAACGGGGTCGGATTCGATGCCTGGAATGCGGATAAGCTCTTCAGCCTCTTCCAGCGGCTGGAACAATCGCAGGAGTTCCAAGGGACCGGCGTAGGGCTTGTCATTACAAGAAAGATCGTCGAGAAGCACGGCGGACGCGTCTGGGCGGAAGGGAAAACCGGAGGGGGAGCGACATTCTATTTTTCGCTGCCGGGGAAGGGGTCGCCGTAAGCAGGGAGCGGGGGCGAGGCCCGGGAGCGGCCGGTGCTCCGGAGGCAGGGTCGCAGGCCGCGCGTGACTTCCCGGGAGGTGAAGGGAACGGGAAGGCCCGCCATTTATGCCGGAGAGGAGAGCGTGAAAAAGGTTCTGTTGATGGACGACGAAGAGATTATCCTGAGGGTGTCGTGCCGCATGCTCGAAACCCTCGGATATAAGGTCGAGATTGCCTCGGAGGGAGAGGAGGCGGTCGGGAAATACACCTCGGCCATGAAAGCGGGAGAGCCCTTTGACGCGGTGATCCTCGATCTGACTGTCAAGGGAGGAACCGGCGGCAGAGAAGCGATACGGAAGATGATCGAGACGGACCCGGAAGTCAGGGCCATTCTATCGAGCGGCTATGTCGATGACCCCGGGACGGAGGATTACAGGGCCCTCGGATTCAAGGCGTCGCTGGCCAAACCCTACCAGATCGAAGAATTGGACAGGACGCTCTCTCTGGTGATGCGCAGCGACGGCGACTAGGTTTCGCTGCTTTTTTCATACATTCACTCATCGGCATTCCCTCCCTCCCGCCCGCATATAGCCTCGTTCCCGGGCCACATAGTCAGGGGG
>JAMCWJ010000101.1 GCA_023475105.1 Nitrospirota bacterium | reverse complement strand
AATGAAGAAGAACTTGCCGCCAAGGCCTTGTCCCTCATGGAGGGTCATTCCATCACTTCGCTCGTCGTATCCGATGAAGAAGGAAAGGCGAAAGGCATCATACACCTCCACGACATCCTGAAACAGGGGATCGTGTAAGTGAAGAAAACGGAGGAGGAACTTCGGGAGATGGCCGGGGGAATAAAACTCCTCGTCCTCGACGTCGACGGGGTCCTCACGGACGGACGGATCATTCTCGACAACGAAGGGAACGAATTCAAGGCCTTTCACGTTCGGGACGGCCACGGGATAAGGATGCTCGTAAAAGCGGGGATCCGGGTCGCGATTATTACCGGCAGGTATTCTAAGGTCGTCGAGCGGAGAGCCCGTGAACTCGGTATCACCGAAGTATATCAGAAGTGCCACGTGAAGACGGTCGCCTTCGGGGAGATCATCGCGAAATACGGGCTGACGGAAAGCGAAGTCGCTTACGTGGGGGACGACATCGTGGATGTTCCGGTCATGAAGAGGGCGGGTTTTGCGATTGCGGTGCATGATGCGACGGATGAGGCAAAGGATCATGCGGCGATGGTCACGGAGGCCGGCGGAGGAAGGGGCGCCGTTCGCGAGGTCTGCGATTTCCTCCTCAAGACGGCGGGGCTATGGGAATCCGCGACGCGGGAATATTTTGAGACTTAACCTGCCGACCATACTTACGCTCAGCAGAATTGTCCTCATCCCGTTCTTTGTCCTCATTGCGCCCGACAGGCCGTTCCTCGGCGCCCTGATCTTCGGTGTGGCGTCGATCACGGATTTTCTCGACGGCTACGTGGCGCGGAAAACGGGGCAGGTCACGAAGTTCGGCATCATACTCGACCCCATTGCGGACAAGTTTCTCGTGATATCCGCGCTGATTCTCCTCGTAGACATGGCGAGGCTTTCCGCGTGGATCGCGATCATCATCATCGTGAGGGAATTCCTGGTGACGGGCCTCCGGGCCGTCGCGCTCTCGAAGGACATCGTGATACCTGCCGAGATGGGAGGGAAGCTGAAGACCTTTTCGCAGATAACCGCCGTCCTCTGCCTCGTCATCGGGATGAATGTCTTCGGCATCGACCTCTACGACGCAGGGATTGTCTTCATATGGATAGCCCTGATACTCTCTATCGTTTCAGGGGTCCAGTACACCGTCTCTTTCTGGAGGAAGATATGACGCTGTTCCTCCTTTTCGCCTCTGCCTTTCTCGCGGGTTCCATCCCATTCGGGATGATCGTCGCCAGAATACGAGGGGTGGATCTGAAAAAGATCGGCAGCGGCAATATCGGGGCGACAAACGTCCTCCGCGCCATGGGCAAGGGTCCCGCCTTCTTCACCCTTGCCGGAGACGTCGCGAAAGGCGTTGTGCCGGTCATCGCGGCGGGGTTCGTCACGGGAGACCCCCTGCTCCGGGGTATTGCCGGGATATGCGCGATACTCGGGCATGACTTCTCTCTCTTTCTCAGGTTCAGGGGAGGGAAAGGGGTTGCGACGAGCATCGGGGTCCTCCTTGCCTATTCACCCCCAGTCGCGCTGGTGACTGCGACGATCTGGCTCGTAACGATAGTCAGCACCAGGTACTCCTCGCTCGGGGCGATAATCTCCTTCGGCCTCTTGCCTGTCATAGTGCTCCTCCTTGACTCTACGGGGGGAAAACTGGTCATATCGGCCGTGATTACTCTCTTGCTTATGCTGAGGCATATTGATAATATAAAAAGGTTGCTGAGGGGATCAGAACCCAGAATAGGTATGAGGGCGTAATGAGAGACCGGTGCGCGCCTTGCGGGACCAGGAAGATTCTTGCACTATTGCTGCTCTGTGTTTTATGGGGTTTTTCCGGCGGAAGTGCGCCCGGCCGGGCCGGGGACCTGTATGAATCGAGACTTGATCAGGGCCTTTTCAACACAGAGCCTTACTCCTACCTTCTCATTTCGGCGGCCCATCAGGACAGGACCTCTGCAAAGCGGCTCCTCGAGGAGGCGAGAAAATATTCACCCGATCTTCCGGCAGTCTACTTTGAGCTTGCGAAGGAAAGTTTTTCCTTCTCCGCGGAGGGGGTATTTCAGGCCCTCGATTACTTCAGGCAGGGGGTAAAGGCATATACCGGAAATTTCCGGTGGGAATTCAGTGCCGCCGGACTGACCTTGGTGAGTCTCGTGCTTTCTTTTGTGCTTTCCCTGGCGCTTCTTGCCGCGATCAGACTTCCCAAAGAAGCGGGCCTTGTCCTTCACGATTGCAGGGAAGAAAAAAAGCGCCTTCTCCTGCCGGTCCTCCCCCTCTTCCTCTCGCTCTTCGGTCCGGTCGCATTCCTGGCCGGTGTTTTCTTTCTCGCGGGCTTCTATTTCAAGAGAGAGAGCAAGGTTGTCGTCTATGGCGCGCTCGTTTTTTTCCTTGTCTCGCCGTTTCTGATGAACGAGGGAACCATTCTCCTGTCGTCGCCTTCTTCCCTCAGGGCGATTGCGGAGGTGAATGAGGGAAAGGACAATTGGTATGCGCTTCGGGTGCTCAAGGGGAGATACGACTTCCCGTCGTCGTTTTCCTATGCGCTGGCCCTGAAGAGGGAGGGCTATTACCAGGAAGCGATAGACGCCTATAAGGGTATCGAGGGACGTCTTCCGGGGCAGGACCCTCGGGTCTTCGTCAACCTTGGGAATGCCTACTACGGCATGAAAGATTTGGAAAAAGCCGAGGAGGCGTACCGGAAGGCGATCGAGGTGGCGCCTCTCCCCTCCGCCTACTACAATCTGAGCCAGCTCCGCAGGGAACTGCTCGATTTTGCCGGGGGAGACAAATATTTTCTCGCCGCGGCAAAGCTCAGTCCCGAGGAGGTGTCGAAATTTGCCTCTGTCTCGAGCGGCAATCCGAACCGCTTCGTCGTGGACGAAACCCTTCCGATTTCCGCTCTCTGGGAGTACACGACGGCCGGCGGGAACAATTCTTTTTCGCCCCTGCAGTCCGCGGCTTTTCTTATCGCGGCCCTCATGATACCCGGGTTTTATTTTCTCGAAAGGAGGCTTAAATTCAGGGCACAGAGATGCAAGAGGTGCGGCGCCGTATTCTGTGCCAGATGTCTGAGGACAATCGTGTGGGGGGAGATGTGCCCCCGTTGTTACAGCTCTCTCATAAAGATCGAAGAGATCGATTCGAGAGAGCGGATCGCGCGGCTGCTCTTCATTTATCAAAGCCAGGCGAAGCGGAGAGAGACCGCAAAGATCGCCGGATACCTGCTTCCGGGGGCCGGCCATATATATTCGGGGAAAATGCTTTTCGGACTGTTGTTCCTTTGGCTTTTTCTTTTCTCTCTGGTGTTGCTCGTCATGAACGCGTATTATCCGACGGGGCTTTACCCCTTTACCCACGCCTGGGTAACTCCCCTCGCCGCGGTGCTGATCGTCGCGGCCTATGCGGGTTCCGTTTTTCATATCAGGAGGAGGATACACAAGGGATGGCTTTAGAGGGCTCTCTCAGGGACTTCGGTCTCGCCGACATCCTGCAGCTGATCTACTTTCAGAAGAAGACCGGGATTCTCGCCCTCAGAGGAAAGGCCGACCAGGTCCGGCTTATGTTCCATGAAGGCAATATCATTTCTGCCGAGTCCCGCAAAAGGGTCGTAGAAAACAGGATCGGGAAGATACTTCTCAAGAAGGGGCTGATCAGGGAAAATGACCTGAAGACGAGCCTTGAGGAACAGAAAAGTACCGGAGCAAGACTGGGAGATATCTTTCTCAAAAACGGCGTCGTCCAAAAGGAAGACATACGGCAGACCCTCATCTCCCAAATGACGGAGACCGTGGTTCAGCTTTTTTCCTGGAAGGAAGGGACCTACGAGTTCCAGGGGCAACCTGTCCCGCTGAGTCAGGACATGCCCGTCACGCTCGATACGCAGCATCTCCTCATGGAAGGCCTGCGCGTTCTCGACGAGTGGGCCCTTGTGGAGGGGAGGATAACGCTCGACACGGTGTTCGAAAAGACGGGGGAAAAGGAGACCTCTTTCACCAGTGACGAAGAGAGTATCCTGAGATATGTGGACGGAGAAAACGACGTAAGCATCGTCCTCGATCTGAGCGGCGTGGATGATTTTCAGGCCTCGAGGGTTCTCGTCTCACTCATGGAAAAGGGGGTCATCGCGCCCGTGAAAATCTCACCCGTCGTCTCGGCAGAGGCCGCGCCGGTGATGCCGGAGGCGCGGAAGAGGTCCCTGGCGGGAGTCCTTGTCCCTGTTGTCTTCTTCGGAGCCCTCGCGTTGTCTTTGGCCTCGGCAACGCTCCAGGCGTCGTGGTCGCATAAGGGCATCGCCTCTTTTCTGGGAGGCAATGCAGAGAAGAGGTCGAGGACGGTGAAAGAGATAGAAGCATTGAGGTTTATGGCAGAGGCTTCCCTCTATAAGAACGGCAGCTACCCCGCCGACCTCGGCCGGATCGGCGCCGGGAGGGATGCTTGGGGAAGACCCTTCTTGTACCGGATCGAAAACAACGCTCCGGTGATCTTCAGCGCGGGCCCCGACGGCAAGGCCGGGACCTCGGACGACATCTACTGAGCGGAAACTCCCGTTCACTCCCGTATGGATATGAATAGAAAGGCAGTCGTACTCCTCAGCGGCGGAATCGATTCGTCGACCACCCTCGCGATCGCGCTCTCCGGGGGCTATGACCTCCATGCCCTGAGCTTCGATTACCATCAGAGGCACCGGAGGGAGCTTGAATCGGCGAGGAGGGTGGCGGAGGACCTCGGGGTGGAGAAGCATCTCGTGATAACCTTCGACCTCAGGGAAATAGGCGGTTCGGCCCTTACCTCAGAGATTGAAGTGCCGAAAAACACCGTCAAGTTACAGGCAACGAGTGACAGGGCAAGAAATGAAACAGACTCTTCGGCAGACATATCACTCGTCGCTCAACACTCGTCAGCGGTCCCCGTTACGTACGTCCCGGCGCGGAACACGATCTTCCTCTCCTTCGCGCTGGCGTGGGCCGAAGTCCTCGAAGCGGCGGATATCTTCATCGGAGCGAACGCGGTCGATTACAGCGGCTATCCGGATTGTCGTCCCGGGTATCTGAAGGCGTTCGAAGATATGGCGAACCTCGCCACGAAGGCCTCCGTAGAAGGGAAGCTGCGGTTCAGGATAAGGGCGCCCCTTCTGTTCATGACGAAGGCAGAGATAATAAAAAAGGGCAGGGAACTCGGGCTCGACTATTCCCTCACCTGGAGCTGCTATGACCCGCAGCCGGCTTCCGGAGGAGTTCAAGGTTCAAAGTTAAAGGTTCAAAATTCAGGGAAAGAAAAAGGCGATGAACTCCGGACACCGGGCTCCGAACCCCAAGCCAGGTACGTTCCCTGCGGAAGATGCGACAGCTGCAGGTTCCGGGAGAAGGGTTTTAAAGAGGCGGGGATAAAAGACCCGCTTCTTGAGGTGTAAGGGAAAAACCTTTCCCCGGGGCTGTCTCTCTCCCGCTCCGAAGACAAGATTGATACCACAAACGGCGGGCAGAGCATCCCTCAAAGCCTTTTAAGGCGATAGGATCTGATCAGGGCATGGCGTCAGGTTTACAGTACTTCTCCGGCTAATATTTCCCTCTTTCCAAAGAGTTGCGTAGCTTCCGATGCCACCGGGTATCGCTGCAAAAGGCTTTTCGCGCTACCCTGCCCCCTCTCCGGCCCTCGGTCTTCTGAGGTATCGGAGCGGAGCGAGAATGAGCACGGGTCTCTGTCCCTCCGGAATTTCACAGATTACCTCGGTTAGAATACTGAAGCTTGTTTCAAGCGCCCTGCCACACGTACTCGAACAGGTCAAATTACAGGATGACTTCTCCTGTAAATTCAAAGTTGCGCTTATGCGAATCTTATTGACATCGGTCGGTTGACTTCGGTATAGTTATGTACTACTTTCTAGTATTGGAGGTGAAAAGTCATGGAAGAGAAAAAACCGAAACGAATGGCGATCATCGCGTCAAAAGGGACACTCGATATGGCGTATCCCCCCCTGATCCTTGCATCGACGGCAGTAGCGATGGATGTGGAGGTGGGGATATTCTTTACGCTGTACGGGGTGGATATAGTGAACAAGAAAAAATACCGTTCTCTCAAGGTAGCCCCGATTGCAAATCCCGCGATGCCGTCTCCCGTCCCCTTTCCGAACATCCTGGGCGTGCTGCCGGGCATGACGCCGCTGGCTACCATGATGATGAAGAGCATGATCAAGAAAATCAACTGGCCCTCCATACCGGAACTTCTGGACGTCTGCCTCGAATCCGGTGTGAAGATGACTGCGTGCACCCCGACGCTCGAGATGACCGGAGTGAGCAAGGATGATCTCGTCGCAGGGGTCGAAGTGGCGGGAGCGGCAGAGTTTCTGGACTTTGCCCTTGATGCAAACGTCAACCTGTTTGTCTGATTCCGAAAATGTGTCGTACATCACGAAATACGGAAGCGAGGTGAACCGAGATGGAAAAGTCGGAAGCGAATGTGACGCTCGACCTGAAAGGGCTCAGTTGCCCGATGCCTGTTGTGAAGACGAAAAAGGCCCTTGACGGGATGCAGGCGGGACAGATCCTTTTTGTTGAGGCGACGGACAAAGGCTCGAAGGCGGACATCCCTGCAATGCTGAAGAGGACCGGCAACGAACTGATCGAGATCGAAGACAAGGGGGCTGTATACGCTTTCTTCATCAAGAAAAAATAAATGGGCAAAGAGGCGATAACGAGGCGCGTTTTCCCTCTGCCGGGTTCGGCGGCCGTCCTGAAGTCTCTCCCGGACCGGTTTATCTGAAGGTGTTCACTACATGAAGGGGGTCAGAAGAGATTGTGAAGAATCCGGCATCACTCGACGTCCCGTCTCAAAAACAACTCAAACGTGCGTGCGAAGAAGAAGGGCGGAAGATTGTTCCGGAAAAGGCATTCATCAGAATAACGGATGGAATCCCGGAGGGCCGGGCTGATGAATGGCGGGATGAAGGTCAAACCAAACAAGGAGGAGGTGAGGAACCGAGGGGGGGTGAAGAGGCGAATGGGGCAACGGAAGAAAATTACAAGAAAAGGAGGAAGTTATGCGTAAGGTTTTTTTGATTTTTGCGATCCTAGGGTTACTTGCTTTCGCGGCGCCTCCTGCCATGGCGACGAACGGCGACAACCTGATGGCCATCGGTCCTATTTCGAGGGCCATGGGCGGGGTGGGCATCGCGGCGCCGCAGGACGCAATCAGCGCGGTCTTCTCGAATCCCGCCGCAATGTGTTTCGGGCCTTACTGCCCGGGTTCCCAATTCGATTTCGCTGGGACTTTATTTATGCCGAAGGTAGATGCTAAAGTGACGGTCGGAGGGACGGAGTTCAGTGCCGGCAGCGACAAGAAAACTTACGCAATACCGGCCATCGGACTTTCCGTTCCGATCACTCCTGTCTGGAGGTTCGGCCTTGCCGCATACGGAGTATCAGGGCTCGGCGTGGATTACCGGGGCAGCAGCATCGACCAGCCGAGTTATGCTCCGTTCGGCGGGAACCCGCTTATCGCGGGAGAGTATACCCAGCTCCAGATACTGAAATTCGCTCCCTCTGTCGCGTTTCAGCCGAACGACAAGTTTTCGGTCGGCCTTGCGGTCCATATCGATTACGCGAACCTCGACCTGAGGAGCGGCTCGTCGTTCAATTACGGAGTCGGGGTACAGGCCGGCGCAATATACAAGCCGACTGATATGCTCTCGATCGGGGCGACGTACATCTCGCCTCAGGAGGTGGACCATAAAGATGTCCTCAACCTCGGCGGCACGCTCTATAACCTCAAACTCGAAGCCCCTCAGCAGGTAGGGCTCGGCATCGCGGTCGAGCCGGTGAAGAATACCTTCCTCATCGAAGTGGACGGAAGATGGATCAACTGGGCGAACGCGACGGGATATGATGACTTCGACTGGAAAGACCAGTGGGTGCTCGGAATAGGCGCGCAGTATAAACCGATCAAGCAGCTGGCCTTGCGCGTAGGGTACAATTATGGGAACAATCCTGTACGGGAGCATAATAACTTTGTCGGCGCGCTGCCGGGCGGTCCGAACATTACCACCGTGCAGGGGATACAGATGCCGACTTACTACTACGAAACGTTCAGGATTATCGGGTTCCCGGCCATCGCGAAACAGCATATCTCCTTCGGAGCCGGATATGAGATATCGAAGAGTTTCGCTCTCAACGCGGGGTATACCCATGCCTTTAAGGAAACAATCAGCGAAAGCGGCACCACTTTCACGGGTCAGCCTGCGACGCTCCAGTCCAGCCTGAGCGAAGATAGTCTCGAATTCGGGTTTACCTGGAGGTTCTAAGCTTTTCTTGGGGGGGTGTCCCCCCCCCTTAATAATCCCTTTCCCTGCGTTCGTTTTATCCCTGTTTCTCTTCGTATCTCTTCCTTTTGGTGATAAAATTGTTTTATGGAGTCAAAGAGTGCTATAATTTCATAGGAAGGCAGGTGCGCAATAGTGCATCTCAGAAACAATAAGAGTTTCAGTGATCAGGAGGCAGCCATGGAAAGGAATAATTACTGGTCTCCTTATATCGCAGGAGCAGGTCTTGGTCTGACCCTGCTCGCAGCCTTTTACGTCATGGGGAAGGGGCTCGGCGCTTCGAGTGCATTCTCCGTGACTGCGGCGGTCGCGGCGAAAGGAATCGCCCCTGAGTATGCCGGAACCCTGAAGTACTTTTCGAGATACCTGAGCCTGGAATCGCCCCTGAGGGATTGGATCGTCTTCGAAATGATAGGTCTTTTTGCCGGTGCCCTTGCCGGCGCCCTTGCCGGCGGAAACTTCCGGATCAGATTCGACAAAGGCAAGTCGATCGGAAATACGGCGAGACTCTTCACCGCTTTCGGGGGAGGAATGGCGATCGGTTTCGCGAGCCGGCTTGCACGGGGATGCACCAGCGGCGTTGCACTGTCGGGAGGGGCGCAGTTGGCGATAGCAGGCTGGATATTCGTCATCTCGATGTTCGCGAGCGGCTTCGTGTTGGCGGCGTTCTTCAGGAGGTTATGGCAATGAGATCACCCTTATACGAATACGGCCTATTCGGTGAAGGAATCAGCCTTCTCGTAGCGGTTGCGATAGGGTTTTTCTTCGGGTTTTTCCTCGAAAGAGGCGGCCTGGGCAATCCCCACAAACTCACCGGGGTCTTTTATCTGACGGATTTTACCGTGCCGAAGGTGATGTTTACCGCGATCGTTGTCGCGGCCCTCGGTTTGTACCTGCTGTCGGACCTGAAACTTCTGGACATGAGCAGGGTCTGGATCGTCCCGACTTTCTTCTGGCCTCAGATCGTGGGAGGACTCCTGTTCGGCGCGGGATTTGTGTTGAGCGGGTATTGTCCGGGAACCGCAATGACAGGTTTTGCGGAGGGAAGGCTCGATGCCCTGATCGCCATGGCCGGGATAGGAGCAGGCTCTTTCCTTTTCGCGCTCCTCTATCCCTTCGTCGAAAACTTCTATCTGTTTTCGCCGATGGGTGATGTTACCCTGCCGGTGCTGCTCGGAATCAATCACTGGATCGTTCTCGCTCTGGTATCTGCTCTTGCGGGCACGATGTTTTTTGTTATGGAACGGTATGAACGTGCACATTGACCCCTCTTAGAAACGGAGTCACGGCGGATTTGGGTGTTGCTGCCTCACTTGTATCTCTGCGCGCATCGAGTATATAATACTCCGCAGAATCGCGGCAGTAGAATTTCGGGGCGAGGATGCGGTAAGAATGCTTATCGGTTACAATACGAATGTGCCGTACAAGGGGAAAATGTACCATGTTCAGACCGAGGACAGCGGTCCCGGCAATCCCTACATAATGACCCTCCTCTATCTCCGGGGCGCAATCCTGCGTTCGATCAAGACCGAATATGCCCATCTCGTCGGAAGCGCTGATTTCAAAGAGCGGGTCAGGGATCTCATGAAGCGCCAGCACCGTGAAATGATCAGGGGGCTCATCACCGGCAAATTCGGCGTCGAACAGGTGAAAAGCGGTCGCGAAGCCGGCATCCTGCCGGGGCAGCAGGGGGCGGAAGAGCCTGAAAGGAAGGAAGGCCCCCGCGCAAAGGGGCTAAAGAAGAGTCTCGATGAGATTCTGCTCGAACATATCTCGAAGAAGGGAAACAGATGATGAAGGCAGCGACGGTTGTGAAAAATGCGGGCGCATTATCGCTCCGTGCAAAAGAGGTGAGGCGGGAGATAATACGCATGCTGACGGAAGCGGAGTCGGGCCACACGGGAGGGTCCCTTTCTGCAGCGGACATCGTCACGGTGCTTTACTTTTATAAGATGAGGCACCGGCCGGAGGACCCCCTCTGGAAAGAACGGGACCGCTTCATCCTCTCGAAGGGCCATGCTGCGCCGCTGCTCTATGCCGTGCTCGCCCTGAGCGGGTATTTCGACAGGACTCTTCTGAGGACTCTCAGGAAGGTCGACAGCGTTCTTCAGGGACATCCGAGTTCCAAGATGCTCCAGGGGATCGAGGTTTCGACGGGCTCTCTCGGCCAGGGGTTGTCGATCGCAAACGGTGTCGCTTTGGGACTGAGGATGGACGGCCTCGACTCCCGGGTATACTGTCTCCTGGGGGACGGTGAGCTGCAGGAGGGACAGGTATGGGAGGCGGCGATGACCGCTGCCCATTACTGTCTGGACAATCTGTGCGCCATAGTGGACAACAATGGACTGCAGATAGACGGCTTTTGCTGCGATGTCATGAAGATCGAGCCGGTCACCGACAAATGGAAGGCTTTCGGCTGGAACGTGTTTGATATCGACGGCCACGACATGGAACAGATCATAGCCGCGCTGGACGAAGCAGAGCGTGTGAAAGGCAAGCCCTCGGTCATCGTGGCGAGGACCGTGAAGGGCAAAGGGGTCTCTTTCTTCGAAGGGAAGGCGGAGTATCACGGCATGGCGCCTACGAAGGAAGAGGAGGAAAAGGCGCTGAAGGAGCTGGCATAATGGGAGAGAGAAAAGATCCGCACGTATCTGAAGGAAAACCGAAGGCCGTGGCGACGAGGGACGCATACGGGTCGGCTCTGCTCGAGCTCGGCGGGAAAAGGGAAGATGTGGTCGTACTCGATGCGGACCTGTCGGGTTCTACAAAGACTGCGAAATTCGCCAAGACCTTTCCTGAGAGATTCTTCAACATCGGCATCTCCGAGCAGGACCTGGTCGGGACTGCGGGAGGGCTCTCCCTGGCGGGCAAAGTCCCGTTTGCATCGACCTTTGCCATATTCGAAACGGGAAGGGCGTGGGAGCAGATAAGACAGAGCGTCTGCTATTCTCACCTGAACGTAAAACTCGTTGCAACGCACAGCGGCATCACGGTGGGGGAAGACGGCGCGTCGCATCAGGCCCTCATGGACGTGGCGTTGATGAGGGTCCTCCCGGGGATGACCGTGATCGTCCCTGCCGACGGAACGGAAACGGGGCAGGTGATCCATGCGGTCGCCGAGTATGACGGACCCGTGTACGTGAGGCTCGGACGGGCGAAGGTACCCGCTATCATGCCGGAAGACTACCGGTTCCGGATGGGGCGGGGATATACCTTTCACAGGGGAAAAGACGCAAATATCATCGCTGCGGGCATCATGGTATCCGTGGCGCTCGAGGCGCAGCAGCAGCTGAAGGCCGAGGGACTCGATGTCGGGGTCGTGAATATGTCGACGATCAAACCCCTCGACGAGGAGACTTTGCTCAGGACAGCCGAGGCGTCGCGGCTCATTGTGACCGCGGAAGAACATTCTATACTGGGAGGACTGGGGAGCGCGGTATGCGAGGTCCTTGCGGACGCGCATCCGGCGATAGTGAAGAGGATCGGGGTCAGGGATACCTTCGGACGTTCGGGCAAGCCGGACGAATTGATGAAGCTTTACGGCCTGACCGCGGAAGAGATCGTGAAGACAGTCAAGACATACCTATGATCACCTTTGAAGGGGTATCGAAATACTACGACACGACAACGGCCCTCCGGAACATAACTCTCTCTGTCGGGAGAGGGGAGACGATCTTTGTCACCGGGCCGAGCGGCGCCGGAAAGAGCACTCTCCTCAAGCTTATCTACGCAGCCGAATTCCCCGATACCGGACGCGTCACCGTCGACGAGTGGCAGTCCGACAGGCGTAACGGCTCAAACATCCCCTCGCTGAGGAGGAATATCGGGATCGTATTCCAGGACTTCAGGCTCCTCGGAAACAGGAACGTCTATGACAACGTGGCCCTGGCCCTCAGAGTAAGGAAGGTACCGGAGCGGGAGGTCAAGGCCCATGTCCTCGATGCCCTCAAAATGGTGAACCTGAGACATAAAACGGACAGCTTTCCCCCGGCCCTGTCCGGAGGAGAACAGCAGAGGGTCGTGATCGCCAGGGCGGTCGTGGGAGACCCGATCATCGTGCTTGCCGACGAACCGACGGGGAATCTCGACCCGGACACTGCGGCCGGGATCATGAGGATATTCAAAGAGATCAATGCACGGGGGACGACGATCGTCATCGCCACCCATAACAGGGAGCTTTTCAGGGACACGGGGAAAAGGGTGTTCAGGCTCGACAACGCGGCCGTCGCGAGCGAAGAGAGAGGATGACACCATGCCGTATCCGCTGAAGATCGCGTTGCAGAGTCTTTGGCGCGAGAAGTGGATCAACCTCCTGTCGATGCTGACCATTGCGATGGGGCTGCTCGTCATCTCCCTCGTCTTTTCGTCCCTGTATAACGTAGGTCTTTTCACGAGGACACTTCCCGAGAAATTCTTTATCGTCGCTTACCTCAAAGACGGTCTTGCGGAAAACGAAATACAGAAGATCGTGGCCTCGATAAAGGCGAGCGGTCCGGTCGAAAAGGTGACGTACATATCCAAGGACGAAGCGCTCAGGGAGCTGAAACAGTCCCTGAAGGATGCCGAGTACATCGTCGGTGGCCTTGATGAAAACCCGTTGAACACCCTTTTCCCCGTGTCCCTGAAAAGAGAGGCTGTCGGGCCCGAGAAGGTGAAGGAGCTGGCAGGCTCCCTGCGGAAGATGAACGGTATCGATGACGTGCAGTACGGAGAGAAATTCCTCCTTTCGATCGACTCCGTCAGGACCGGCATGGAGACGATTGGACTGATCCTGATGACGGTGATGATCTCAGGGGTAATCTTTATCTGTTACAGCACCGTGAAGATCCTCTTTTATCGCAGGAAGGAAGAGATAGAGACGCTAAAGCTGCTCGGCGCCACGAAGACTTTTATCAGGACCCCTTTTGTGATAGAGGGAAGCGTGATCGGCATGGCAGGAGGCATCCTGAGTTTCGCCATAGCCCTTGCCTTTTATTTCAGCGTGTTCTCCAAACTGAGCGCCACGGTGCCTTTGATGAAGACGGTGGTCTTCCCCTTCGACATGTTCCTGCTCCTGCCGGCAGTCGGCCTCTTCCTCGGCGTGACGGGGTCGCTTATCGCCCTGGGAAGGATACGGTTTGAATAGCGATTCGAAATGCGCGTGTTGAGATGCAGACTCATCGCGTCCCCTGAGGGAAGAGGAACGTCCGCTGTCTTTTTTCTGCTCCTCGTTTCCTGTGTGGCGCTTTCCCTGCTTACCCTGCCGGAGGCGGTCTCCGCCGAAAACCCGAAGGAACAGTACCGGCGCATCCAGAAGGAAATGCAGAGTCATAAAGACAAACTCGAACAGGCGAAGAGACGTGAACGTTCCGTCCTTGAAGACCTCGAGAGTGTGACCAAAAGACTCGAAGAGACCGAAGCGGACCTGAGAAAACAGCGGAGGCGTCTCGGGCGGACGGAGTCGGAGATCGGAAGGGTCGAAAAAGAAATAGCCCTCACCAGAGGGGAGCTCGACAAGAGAAAGAGATGGATGAAGGTAAGGCTCAGGGCCATGCAGAGATACGGACAGTCAGGGGAGATGGTACAGCTGCTGGCCGGAGCGGACGACATGGCCGAGTTCATGAGGAGATGGCGGTACCTCGAGATTATTTCCCTGGCTGAGAGAAAGGTGATGGAGGAATACGCCCGGAACCTTGGAAAACTCGATGACAAGGAGAAACAGCTCAAGTCCCTCACCGCAGAGTTGAAGAAAGGCGCGGAAAGGATCAGGCTGACCGAGGCGGCCATGGCGGAGAAAAGGCGGGAAAAGGAAACACTCCTGGCATCGGTGAGGAGAGAAAAATCGAGTCATGAAAAACTGGTCAGGGAACTGAAGGAGGCCTCGAAGAGGCTTTTGGAGGTCATCAGGAAACTCGACGAAAAAGATACTTACGTGGGCAAGGGCTTTCCCGAGCTCAGGGGGGGGCTCACCTGGCCGGTGAACGGCAGCGTCGCCGTACCCTACGGCAGCCAGAGGGACCCAAAATTCAACACCCCCGTTTTCAGGAACGGCATTTATATCAAGACCGGGGACAGCGCGGTGAAGGCGGTATACGGGGGAAAGGTCGTGTTTGCGGACTGGTTCAAAGGGTATGGCAACCTCGTGATTGTCAACCACGGAGAGGGGTACCATACGCTGTACGGAAATCTCTCAGAGACTTTTTTAAAGGTTGGAGATATAATAAAAGCTAAAGATGTCATTGGCAAGGTAGGAGAGTCCGGGATCCTGAATGCCCCATCCCTTTATTTTGAAGTGAGGTATAAAGGAAAACCTCTCGATCCTATGCAATGGTTGAAGAGAAAATAGACGGAGGTTTGAAGATGTTGCTGAAGAACAAGAAACTGTTCATCGCCTGGACCCTGATTCTTACGGTAGCCGTCACGGGCATTGTTGTGGGAAGATGGTCGGTGGGCCTCGTGGATGCCGAGGTGGAAGGGTACGAAAATATACGGATCTTTACGGAGGCCCTGTCTATCATAAAGAGGAACTACGTGGAAGACGTGAAGACCAAGAACCTCGTGTACGGCGCGATCAAGGGGATGCTGAATTCCCTCGACCCCCATTCCGCGTTCATGACGCCCGAGGCGTATAAGGAAATGCAGGTCGACACAAAGGGTGAGTTCGGCGGCCTCGGCATACAGATAGGCGTTAAGGACAGCATGCTTACCGTGATCGCCCCTATCGAGGATACGCCCGCATACAAAGCCGGAATAAAGGCCGGGGACAAGATCATCAAGATCAATGACGAGATCACGAGGGACATGAGCCTTCAGGATGCGGTGAGCAAGATGCGGGGACCGAAGGGGACGTCGGTGAAGATCATGATAGCGAGGGAAGGCTGGAAGGAGCCGAAGGACTTCACCATAGTGAGGGACATCATAAAGATAAAGAGTGTGAAGTCCAAGATGCTCGCGGACGGGATCGGGTATGTGAAGATTACGCAGTTCCAGGAGCAGACCGCCGCCGACCTCGCCGATGCCCTCTCGAAACTGCAGGAAGGAAAGATGAATTCCATGGTCCTCGATCTCAGAAACAATCCCGGCGGGCTTCTGAACAGCGCCGTCGATGTGGCGAGCCAGTTTCTCCCGGAGGGCAAACTCGTCGTCTACATAAAGGACAGGGCGGGTGAAAAGTCCGAGTATAAGACGGGCGGAAGTCGTCCCTCCTATGACAAAGTCACGATGGTCGTGCTTGTGAACCAGGGCAGCGCCAGTGCGTCCGAAATAGTCGCAGGAGCGCTCAAAGACTGGCACAGGGCCGTTGTTCTGGGGGTTCAGACCTTCGGTAAAGGTTCCGTCCAGAGCGTCATCCCCCTGACCGACGGGTCGGGCCTCAGACTGACGACGGCGCGATACTACACACCGAGCGGCACGTCCATACAGTCCATGGGTATCACGCCTGATATCGTCGCGAAGATCGAGCCAAAGGACGGTACAAAGGAGCACACCGTCGTACGGGAGAAGGACCTCGATAGGCATCTGAAGAACGACCAGAAGGAAGAGAAGGTCGGGCCTGAAGAAGAGGCTGCGGCGCCCCTGGAGGTTTCTGAAAAAGACGATGTCCAGCTCCAAAGGGCGATCGACCTTCTGAAGACCTGGCGGGTCTTCAAGGAGCTGCCGAAGGCATCGTAACGCCGGAACGCGTTGCGCGTGACGAGCCACGAACTGAAGGCGTGAAATGAAACGTGAGATACGGGCCACGGACCAGGGATATGTGTCGGGGCCCCGTCACGCGTTGCCCATCGCGTCTGGTTGAACTGCGGGGATGGCGAGGATTGTCGTCGATATCGAAACGGTAGGCAAGGATTTCAACTCCCTGGACAAGGAGGCCCAGGACTATCTCCTGAGATGGGCCGGCACTGAAGAGGAGATCAGGGAGGTGAAGGAAAGCCTTTCTTTTTATCCGCTCACCGGAGAGGTCGTGGCGATCGGCTTGCTCAATCCCGACACCGGAAAGGGCGCGGTGTTTTTCCAGACTCCCGGTGATCTGCAGCTGCCCTTCGAAGAGGAAGGCATCTCCTTTCAGCCGGGTACGGAAAAGGAGATACTCCGGAAGTTCTGGGACACGGTGAAAGGCTACGATCAGATCGTCACGTTCAACGGGAGGTCCTTTGACTGTCCGTTCATCCTGGTACGGTCTGCGGTGCACAAGATAAGGCCCTCCAGGGACCTTATGCCGAACAGGTACAATGGTTCTCACATCGATCTTCTCGACCAGCTGACGTTTTTCGGGGCCTCGAGGAGAAAGTTCAGCCTGGACATGTGGTGCAGGACCTTCGGCATAAAAAGTCCGAAATCGGAAGGCATCACCGGGTATGAAGTCAAGTCCCTTTTCCAGTCCGGGAGGTATGTCGATATTGCACGATACTGCGTGGGAGATCTCAGGGCAACGGCGGAGCTCCTTTCGTACTGGGAGAACTACATAAGAATGTCGTTCGAAAGCAGATGAAAAGAAGAGACGCACACACAGCGTGCGGAAAGACGCGGCGTCCCCGCTGCTCCATTCCCGCCTCCTCTCTGTTTCATGACATCCATGAGGAGTGCGGCGTATTCGGGGCATTCGACCATCCAGAGGCCTCCAATCTGACCTATCTCGGGCTTTATGCGCTTCAGCACCGGGGCCAGGAAGGGGCGGGGATCTGTTCCTCCGACGGCAAGCAGCTCTTCATAGAAAAGTCGATGGGACTGGTCGCCGACATCTTCACGGAAAAGAGGCTGAAGCGGCTGCCCGGATATCTGGCGATCGGCCACAACCGTTATTCTACGGCGGGAAGCAGCGTGCTGAAGAACGTCCAGCCGATCGTTGCGAACTTTGCCCTCGGCTCTCTCGCCCTTGCGCACAACGGCAACCTCGTGAACGCGGCGGAACTGAGAGCGGAGCTTGAGGACGAGGGGGCGATATTCCAGTCGACCTCGGACAGCGAGGTGGTCGTGCATCTCATTGCGCACGCAAAGGGAGACGACCCGTACGACAGGATAATCCAGGCGCTGAACAGGGTGAGCGGCGCATACAGCCTCCTGATACTCAGGGAGAAGGAGCTTATCGCGGTGAGGGACCCCCACGGCGTGAGACCCCTCTGCCTCGGCAAGGTCGACGGCGCCTACGTCGTCGCCTCGGAGACGTGCGCCCTCGACCTGATCAACGCCGAATACGTCCGGGACGTCGAACCCGGGGAGATGCTGATCATCAACGAGAAGGGACTGAGGTCGGTGCGGGTCTTCTCAAACGGCAGGAGGGCGCACTGCGTCTTCGAGTTCATCTACTTCTCGCGCCCCGACAGCTCTATCTTCGGCTATCGGAATGTGAATGAAGTGAGGAAGGAGTTCGGCCGTCAGCTCGCACGGGAGCTTCCGGTGGACGCGGACATCGTCATCCCTGTTCCCGACTCGGGTGTGCCGGCTGCGATAGGGTTCTCCGAAGAAAGCGGGATTCATTTCGACTTCGGCCTGATAAGAAACCACTACGTCGGAAGGACCTTTATCGAGCCGAAGCAGAGCATCCGCCATTTCGGAGTAAAGATCAAGCTCAATCCCGTGAAGAAGCTCCTCGAAGGCAAAAGGGTCGTCGTCGTGGACGACTCGATCGTGAGAGGGACGACGAGCAAGAAGATCGTCAAGATGATCCGTGAGGTGGGCGGCGCCAGGGAGGTGCACGTGAGGATCAGTTCGCCCCCGACTATCGCCCCCTGTTTTTATGGCATCGATACCCCCACCCGGCAGGAACTGATCGCGTTCTCCCACATGGTGGAGGAGATAAAGAAGTACATCACCGCCGATACCCTCGCGTACCTGAGCCTCGAGGGCCTGAAGAAGATCGTGCCCGATTCCGGGGATTTCTGCACCGCCTGCTTCGACAACGATTACCCCATCGGCTTCCCCGGAGAGCACTTCGAGCAGATGGAGATGCTCTTCCGGTAGCTTGCCTGCCTTCCTGCCGTTATCGCTTGGCCCCGAAGACCTACGCTGTTATTGCGGCGAATGAGTACGATGAAGCGATCGGATTTTTCAGCCGGATTGCCGCTCTCCTCCCGGTCGCCTGCAGCGACGAAGCGACAAGACCGTTGCGTGTACGTGAGGGATAGAACAGGACAGCTGATTTCCGTCCCGGGCCATTGAGATTCCCGTCCGGAAAAGGTAATATTGATACATGCTGACCGATTCCCTGAGAGCGATTTACACAACGAACCTCGGCGTGAAACGCGGCGAGAGGGTCCTCGTATTCACCGACAGGGTCTCTCAAAGAGAGCTTGTGGACGCCGGAGACCTGTGCAGGAGGGAGAGGCTGAGGGACATCGCGCTTCTCACTGCCGAGATCGGGAAGTCTTTTACGAAGAAGGTGCTCTTCTATGAATATCCGGCGACGAGGAGCCACGGCGTCGAGCCCCCTGAAGAGCTGTGGCGGCTTGCTTTCGGGGAAAGGGCCGTGACAGGACTGGCAAAGGCCGGCCTTCTCGGCCCGCTCCTGATGAAGGAGATCCCCGATGAGCAGACGAGGAAGGCCGGGGCCGTGGTGAGGAAGTACAGGGCCTCTGCCGCAGATGCCGTGATCGCGCTCTCGAATTATTCGACGAGCCATACGCGGTTCAGGGATTTTCTCACGAGTCTCTGTGGTGCGAGATACGCGAGCATGCCCCTGTTTGACATAGCGATGTGCGAGGGCGCGATGGATGTCGACTGGAAGGCGCTTGCCGGAAGGACGAACAGGACGGCGAAGCGGGTGCAGGGGGCCGAGACGATCGAGATAACGAGCCCGAACGGGACGCATTTCTCCCTCTCGAAAAAGGGAAGAAAAGTGATCTCTGACACGGGGCTGCTCACGAGGCCGGGCTCATTCGGCAACCTGCCGGCAGGAGAAGTGTTCCTTGCGCCTTTGGAGGGCACTGCCGAAGGGAGACTCGTGCTGCAGTGGGCGCCCATGAGAGAGCTGCAGTCCCCGATATCCCTGATCGTGAAGGACGGGGTGGTCGCCGGGATCGAGGGAGACGAGCCATACGCGGCCCTCCTGAGGGACAAACTGCGGGAGAGAAAAGAAAACGCGAATATTGCGGAGCTGGGCATCGGGACGAACGACAGGGCGAAGAGGCCGGACAACATCCTCGAATCCGAGAAGATCCTCGGTACCATACACATTGCTCTTGGCGACAACAGCTCCTTCGGAGGCACCGTCAAGACGCCTTTTCATCAGGACTTCGTCTTCTTCCAGCCGACGGTTGTGCTTATCGACAGGGACGGAGGGAGGACGACCCTCATGAAGGACGGCAGCTTTACGTAATCGTTGTTTCCAGGGCTATGCGGGAGAGGCAACCCCGGGATTTTGTGATTTCTCGCTTATGGACTCTTTAGTAAACGGCATGATTAACCCCTTTCGTATTCGGGCTTTTCCCGGATTTCAGGAAGGCTTTTTTGTCATCCCTCTTCTTTACATGGATCTTCGGCAGGACAGAGCCCCTGTGCTCATTTTTGCTCCGCTCCTAGGCTTTTGCCTCTTTTTCTTCAAGAGACGTACTGGAGGACTATCGGCAAAAGAAACCGTTCGGAGCGCTGTCCCGCCTGATGCCGGTCTCTATGTCTCAAATCCGCCGTTTGGAGAGCATATCGCATGGAAAACATCGTAGTCTTTATCACGGCGTCGAATGAAGAAGAGGCAGCCAAGATAGCCCTTGCCCTTGTCGGCGAGCGGCTTGCGGGGTGTGTGAATATTGTGAAGGGGATTCGGTCCATCTACCGCTGGCAGGGAAAGGTGGAGGATGAGGCCGAAGTGCTGATGATCGCGAAGACACGGAGAGAACTCTTCGGTGCCCTCTCGAAAAAGGTGAAGGAGCTCCACAGCTACTCGGTCCCCGAGGTCATCGCCTTCCCGGTCGCGGAAGGCTCTGCGGAGTACCTGGACTGGCTGAAGGAAGTGACCGGCTGAACTCTTTCATGGAGAGGGCCGCGGGCGCAGGGAACGTTTCACGATGATGGCCGATCCGGTCTTGACCTTGGCGGAAAGCCTGATAGAATAATAGTAACTGCTGCAGGCGTGAACGTGAAGAAGAAGCGTCTGCGGGTCTGAAATCGCCGCATCACTACACAGAGGAGGTTATTCATGAAGGGAAACGAGAAGATCATCGAGCACCTGAACGCGCGCCTCGCCGAGGAGCTGACCGCGGTCAACCAGTACATGGTCCACGCCGAGATGTGCGACAACTGGAAGTATAAGCGGCTGCACGATGCGATCCAGAAGAGGGCCATCGACGAGATGAAGCACGCCGAGAAGCTCATCGGCCGCATCCTCTTCCTTGAAGGGCGTCCGATCGTGAGCAACCTGAACAAGATGTACATCGGTCCTGAAGTTCCGAAGATGCACGAGAACGACCGCGGCGCCGAAGAGGCTGCGGTCCTGGGCTACAATGAAAGCATCAGGCTGGCGGTCGAGGTGGCGGACAACGGCACACGCGAACTCCTCGATGCGATCCTGAAGGAAGAAGAGGACCATATCGACTGGATTGAGGCCCAGCTCGACCAGATCAAGCAGATGGGACCGCAGAACTACCTGATCGAGCAGATCGGCTAAAGGACGATGTCCCGCTTTGCCCTGCCGTGCGGGCAGACGGTCCGGCTTTCCGGAGCCCGAAACGCGGGAACATCTTCCCGGATGCAGGAGAGGCATTTCCTCGCGGCAATCGCAGGGAAGGACCAGGGGGGCCGGCGATAACAACCCCCTGGTCCTTCCCTGATCCTGTCTCGTCTTTCCCGAACAATACGCCGGAAGCTCGCGCCGTCCTATGCGTGACAGAGTCATAACCAAGCGGCCTATTGACTAATGCATCAAAATATGTTTATCTAATTAAAGATGCTGAGTTTGGCCGGAGGCGAGAGGTGCTCGGGGAGTTTGTCTCGTACATCACGCATGATGTCATAGGGCTTGAGCGGGGTTCGGGCCTCTCCGAAGCCGCTGCTTTCTTTATTTACGATACGATCAAGATATTTTTGCTGCTCTCTGTCATTATATTTGCCGTGTCCGTAGCCAGAAGCTATTTCCCGCCTGAAAAAACCAAACGCATCTTATCTCATAAAAAGGAATTTATCGGTAACATTCTGGCTGCATTGCTGGGTATCGTCACACCATTCTGTTCTTGTTCGGCTGTCCCCCTCTTCATAGGCTTTGTGGAGGCCGGGGTGCCCCTGGGCGTGACATTTTCGTTTCTGATCTCCTCACCGATGGTGAACGAGGTGGCCGTGGTCCTCCTCTGGGGGCTATTCGGCTGGGAAATAGCGGCTATTTATATGGGCACGGGTCTTTTGGTAGCTATCTTGGCAGGATTCATAATCGGGAAACTGAAGCTTGAGAAATGGGTTGAGGAGTACGTATACAAGATCAAGACGGGACAGGGGCAGGAGGTTTCAACTCAAACCTTTCCGGAAAGACTCCAATATGCAAAATGGAATACGGCCGACATACTGAAAAGGGTATGGTTGTTCATCTTCCTCGCCATAGGTATCGGAGGATTCATTCACGGTTATGTGCCGGAGGACTTCCTTGTCCGTTATGCCGGCAATGGCAATCCCTTTGCAGTCCCCATGGCGGTCGCCATTGGCGTGCCTCTTTATTCCAACGCGGCAGGCGTGATACCAATCGTTTACGCCCTTATGGAGAAGGGCTTGAGCATGGGCACCGTCCTTGCTTTTATGATGGCGGTGACCGCGTTGTCTCTTCCCGAGATGATAATTCTTAGGAAGGTGCTCAAGATACCCCTTCTCGCTGTGTTTGCGGGCATTATGGCCGCAACAATAACAGCCGTAGGGTATCTCTTTAATACGATTTTATAGGAGCTTCAATTATGGAAATCAAGGTATTAGGTCCAGGTTGTGCAAACTGTCACAAGATGGAAGAGTTGGCAAAAACCGCCGTGAATGACCTCGGCATAGAAGCAAAGGTTGAGAAGATTTCCGAAATTCACGAGATAATGAGATATACGATGTCGACGCCGGGGCTCGTGGTCAACGGCAAGCTTAAACATTCAGGTAAGCCGCTGCCCAGCCTCGACAAAGTGAAAGCTTTGATAAAGGAAGAGGCTTAACCATGCAGGATCTTTTGAGTATCTTCAAAGCACTTTCCGAGGAAACGAGGCTCAGGATATTGAAGCTGCTTGAGAATGGAGAGCTGTGCGTCTGCGATATCGTTGCGGCGCTCGATATGGTTCAGCCTAAAGTATCCTTTCATTTGAACGCATTGAAGGAATCGGGCTTTTTGAAAGACAGGAAACAGGGAAGGTGGATCTATTATCGCCTTGATGATTCTGATTTCTTCAGAAGATTTCTGCTTCTGTCTGTCTTCGAAAGGATACCGAAAGAAGCCATAGCAGAGGACAGGAGAAGACTTGATGATTTTCTTGAGAATAAGCAGACAAAAGGGGGCGTTGTTCCTATTCAAAATAAAAAAAGATGTTGTGGAGGATGACCATGGCTGATAAAAGGGGTAAAAGACTTTCTTTTCTTGATCGATTTCTCACCCTGTGGATATTTGCCGCAATGGCCTTCGGTGTCGGGCTCGGCTATTATATCCCCGGCACTGAAAAGCTGATCAACAGCTTTCAAGTGGGGACAACTAATATCCCTATCGCAATCGGACTAATCCTTATGATGTATCCCCCGCTTGCAAAAGTGAAATACGAAGAGTTGGGGGGGGTCTTCAGAAATAAAAAAGTGCTTGGTTTGTCCCTTATCCAGAATTGGGTGATCGGCCCTATCCTGATGTTCCTGCTTGCCATCGTCTTTCTACGCGGCTATCCGGAATATATGGTCGGGCTTATCATGATCGGCCTTGCACGCTGCATCGCTATGGTAATAGTCTGGAACGACCTTGCCTGCGGAGACCCTGAATATGCGGCAGGACTTGTGGCCTTCAACTCGACCTTCCAGGTACTTTTCTTCTCGGTATATGCCTATATCTTCATAACCGTCCTGCCCGCGTGGTTCGGTCTAAGGGGTGCTGTCGTCGATGTCACAATCGGCCAGATAGCAAAAAGTGTTTTTATTTACCTTGGTATCCCGTTTCTTTCAGGGATGATGACCCGCTTCGGCCTGCTCAAGTTGAAAGGTAAAGACTGGTATGAGAAGGTCTTTATACCACGTATAAGCCCTGTCACTCTCATCTTTCTGCTCTTCACGATCATTGTTATGTTCTCGCTGAAAGGCAATTATATCGTTAGACTTCCTCTGGACGTGGTGCGGATCGCGATACCACTCTTGATTTATTTCGTCGTCATGTTCCTTGTTTCGTTCTATTTAGGAAAGAAGATCGGTGCAGATTATCCAAAGACGGCGACGCTTTCTTTTACTGCGGCGAGCAACAACTTTGAGCTCGCCATTGCAGTTGCCGTTGCGGTCTTCGGAATCAATTCGGGATCTGCTTTTGCCGCTGTCATCGGCCCGCTCGTAGAAGTGCCGGTTTTAATCGGTCTGGTTAATGTTGCTCTATATTTCCAGAAGAAATATTTCACGATTGAATACTGCAGAGTAAAAGGCCTTAAAACATCATAAAATGTTCGAAGAAAGACTTATGAATATGGAGGAGCAATGAAACAAAGATTAATGCTTCTTGTTGTCCTGATAACTTTGTCGACCCCATGGGGATACAGCAATGCGGGCGAGGTGGACACTGTTTTGAACATTGCAAGGAAGGATGGCAAGCTGGTCATGCTCGAATTGGGTTCGGTCGGCTGCATACCCTGTGAGCAGATGAAGCCGGTCATGGAGAAGTTGAGAAGGAATTACAAAGGAAAGCTGGAAGTCGTTTTTGTGGATATCAGGAAGGAACAGGATGCCGCACGAAAATTCGGCGTCTATGTCATACCCACTCAGATATTCCTCGACAAGAGCGGGAAAGTGATTCACCGGCACATCGGTTTTTACGGGTATGAAGAAATCGAGCCGGTTCTGAAAAAGGCGGGAATATAGAAGGGGGCGCGTATGGCAATAGCGAAGTCTGTTTCTCTGTTTGTATTGGCTGGGCTTTGCGAGATAGGCGGGGGATATCTTGTCTGGCTCTGTCCTTGTTTTGTACGGCGTTATTCCCACCTTCCAGCCTGCCCATTTCGGGAGAGTGTATGCGGCATATGGGGGAATATTTGTCGTTCTGTCCATTCTCTGGGGATGGAAAGTAGATCATATAGCGCCTGACCGTTTCGATCTCATCGGCGGACTGATATGCCTCCTTGGAGTGGGTATGATCATGTACTGGCCGAGGAGTTGACTGTGAAATTTGCGATCTTCGGAGACATCCACGGAAATATTGAGGCGCTGAAGGCTGCCTATGCCGCAGCGGTATCAAGAGGAGCAGATAAGATGTACCACATCGGTGATCTCGGCGGTTATGCCCCGTTCGTCAACGAAGTGGTTGATTTCCTTATTGCGCACAACATTGAGGGAGTCCAGGGAAATTATGACGAAACGGTAGCCAACGACAGGGAGCATTGCGGATGCAAATATGAAGATCCCATCCAGGCCGAAATGGCGGCGCTCGGGTTTGAGTGGACCAAGAAACATGCTTCCTCAAACAGCAAAGAGCATATGAGAAATCTTCCCTTCGAAATCCGGCTCACTGTTGATGGCAGAAAGATCATCATCTTTCATGCGAGCCCGAAAAAGAACAACCTCTACTGGTATGAAGACAGGCCGGAAAAGTTTTTCAGAGAAATGAGTGAAAAAGCCGATGCTGATGTGTTCATTTACGGACACACCCATAGGCCATACCGCAAAGACATTGAAGGCAAAATCTTTATAAACGCCGGAAGCGTCGGGAAACCCAAAGATGGCGATTCAAGGGCCTGCGTTACCTTAGTGGAGATAGCTGGAGGCGACGTGAGGACGGAATTTCTGCGGGTCTCGTACGACGTCGAAAAGACCGCACTGGCGATAATCGAAAGCGGGCTGCCGCCGTACTTCGCGGAGAAGCTCAGACAGGCGAAATAGGATGCATGGAAGCCTTTTTCAGTAATATCCGGCAAATTATTCAGAACCAGCACGGACTGGCATTTATTGCCGTATTTATCGGCGGTTTGATCTCAGCCGCGAGTCCCTGCGTTCTTGCCGCGATCCCGCTCATCATCGGCTACGTCGGCGGTTACTCTGAGGGGAACAAACGAAAGGCGGCCCTTTTCCCGCTGATATTCGTTCTTGGCCTCTCGATCACCTTTACCCTCCTTGGCGCATCCGCTTCATTCATGGGACAGTTCCTCGGTTTCATGGGAAAATGGCTTTATATAGGGCTTGCTGTCGTTGCGATAGCTGTGGGGCTTCAGCTCATAGGGATCATATCAGTTCCCCTGCCATTCCAAAAAGCACGGCAGATTAAGTCAAAGGGGCTTGCAGGCGCATTCCTGCTCGGTTTATTGACCGGCACAGTCTCATCTCCCTGCGCGACACCGGTGCTGGCGGTGATTCTTGCTTATGTGTCTACACAAGGAGATATCTTGTATGGCGGCTCGCTGCTTTTTGTCTATTCCCTCGGCCACTGCGCGCTTATATTTATTGCCGGACTATCTATCGGGTTCACTGAAAGTATCGTCGGCTCAAGAGGCGTCAGCAACTTCTCACTTTACGCGAAAAAGTTCAGCGGAGCTTTACTGGTTGTTGTGGGCATATATTTCGGGATAACGAATTTATGAGGGATCGTATATGAAAAGATTCTCAATTATTTGCAAGTGCTGGTGGCACGGAGGATAATGGGCGCGGGTCTCCTTTAATTCTCCCGTTATCAACGGGGACAATTACGGATAGTTTAAGGAGGACTTGCGATGAAAGGATTCAAGGAATATCTTGATGTGGCCTGGGAGTTCCACGGCCACAGGTGCCCGGCGATGCCGATGGGTCTCAGGGCAGGGCTTGCTGCGATGAAGGCGCTTGGCGTTGCGCGGTCAAAGGACAAGGAGCTTTTTGTGGAGGCCGAAACCGGCAAGGGACATGCTGCGGGATGCTTTCTCGACGGGATCATGACCGCTACCGGATGCACCTACGGAAAAGCGAACATCCAGAAACTCTATTACAACAAGATGGCCTTCACCCTTGTCGATACGAAGACGGGGAAGGCTGTAAGAGTTTCGCTGAAGCCAGAGTTTTTCGAAAAGGCGTTGAACTCGCCCTTTGTTCAGGAACGTAAAAAGGGCGTGCCGCCGCAGGACATTCCCGCTGCAATCACGGACCCTCTTGTGGAGAGGGTGCTTGGACTTCCGGAGGCCGAATTTCTGAACATCAGCGACGTATTCCAGAAAGACATGAAGAAGGGATCTGCGAACTTTGAGGTCAGACGCTGCGCGAAATGCGGCGAAGCAGTATTCACCGATAAATTGACGACCGCCCCTGATGGACGGATGCTCTGCATAGCCTGCGCTGAAAAAGAGAAAGTCGATGGCGACTGATAGAGAATTCCAAACTCAGCGCCTGCATAACGGAGCAAGGCCGGCCCTTTCGCTGCCAGTCCTGCTCCTTCATTTTTTGAAGATCGGCGCCGTAGGCTTCGGGGGCGGTATGGCGATGATCGCCCTGATGGAACGGGATCTCATAGTCAAGAAGCGCGCTCTGGAGGCGGAGGAGTTTCTTCATGGAGTTGGGCTAGGGCAGGTGCTCGGTCCCTTTGCGGTAAATACGGCGCTTTTCGTTGGGAACCGGTTGTATGGCCCCTGGGGTGGACTTGCATGCGCCTTTGCCTTTATGGCGCCTTCAGTTCTCATTGTGATTCTGCTCGCCTGGCTTTACTTCAGCTTTAATGCTGTTCCAGCCCTGCAGAACGCCATCGGGGGGCTGGGACCCGTTGTCATCGCGCTGATCCTCAGTGCGGCGTGGTCCATGGGCCGGAAAGCCGTGCGTTCCTGGCCGCCCGTGTTAATGGCGGTCCTTGCTTTGGGTCTTTCTGTATTGAAGATCGGCGCCATCTATGTCCTCATCGGGGCCGGCCTGATAGGCCTGGTTGCAGGGAAGCGGATACTGAGTAAAGGGCAGCAGCAAAAAACGGCGCACCGGGATAAGCCGCGAACGCCTGGCGCCGGACCCGCCGCAACTGCCGGGCTCGCCCTGCTCCCGGTTGTCGGCACTGCGGCCGGAGGAAAATCCCTGGCATCTATTGCATGGATGTTTCTTAAGGTTGGCTGTGTCTTTTTTGGCGGAGGTTTTGTCCTCGTGCCGATCCTTCAGCAGAAGCTGGAGACTATGGGATGGCTCACCCCAAGGGAGTTCATAGACGGGGTCGCGATCAGTAACCTGACACCCGGTCCCATCGCTGTTCTGGCTACTTTTGCCGGGTTCCACCTCCACGGTGTCCCGGGAGCTTTAGCGGCTACTCTCGCGCTCTTCATCCCGTCTCTGATACTCATGACGTTTCTCTCACACGGGTACTCCCGACTCAAAGAAGGGCGGCATGTTCAGGACTTTCTGGCTGGAGTCACACCGGCAGTGATGGGTATGGTGATAAGCGCAGCAGTGCTCCTGGCGCCTGGGGCACTTCACGGCCCCGCCGGCTGGGGTCTCATGGCGAGCGCTCTCTTGCTGCTGGCGCGTTTTCAGTGGCATCCCGCTTGGGTTCTTGCCATTGGAGCCGCTATGGGCGCTGCCGGCATCGTGAGGTGAAAAACGCGCTGCCCTGAAACAAAGGCCTATCTGTCAGGCATTCGCCGACTTGACTTTATTATGAGCATATGCTTATAATTAGCTTATGGCGAGGCCGAAGAAATGCAGATGCATAAAATCCAGGCCGAATGCCTTGTATTTTAAGCCCAGGGGTATTCCCCTTACAGAACTCGAGGAAATATCCATCAGCCTGGACGAATTCGAGGCCATAAGGCTCGCGGACCATGAAGGCCTTTACCATGAAGACTCGGCCGGTAAAATGGAGATTTCTCGCCCGACATTCGGCAGGATATTGAATGGGGCTCACAGAAAGATCGCTGAGTGCCTCGTAAAAGGCAAGGCACTCAGGATCGAGCTTGATAAAGACACTGAGGAGGTAGAGTGATGAAAGTATGTTTTCCCGTACAAAGGAATGAGGGAGTCGAAAGCAGGGTGTTCAACCATTTCGGCACGGCGCCGCTGTTCATCGTTGTGGATACCGAAACAAGCGAGGTTTCAGTAATCGCCAACAGGGATCAGCGCCATGCTCACGGGCAGTGCAATCCGGTCAGGGTACTGGGAGGTGAGCAGGTTGATGCGGTAGTAGTCGGCGGTATCGGCGGCGGCGCCCTGAGAGGGCTGAATCTATCAGGAATAAGAGTTTATCAGACACAGGCACAGAACGTTAAAGAAAATATCGCGTTGTTCAGAAATCAGTCCCTTCCTGAGTTTACTCCCATGCAATGCTGCGGCGGACACACACAAGGCGGGGGCTGCGCTCATTAACGTAAAGTCGGAGGTCAAAACATGGACAGGAAAGGATCTTCAATCAACTGAGGTGTTTTCATTTTATCCTGGTAGCTTGAAGAACCAGCGGAATGACCCATTCTGCGGCAAATGCCTCTCATTTGCGAAGACGAAGGAGGTTGGGCCGGTCAAGGAAGGTTACGGCGAAGGTTCATTTGTAGTTACAAAAGCGGTCAAGCATGCTTTTTGGGGTCCGGGAAGCTGCTTTGGGAGAACGAAAGATGATAAAAGAGCACGACGGTAAGAGTGATTCGCGTATCACGCCGGAGACATACAAGAGGGGAAAGAATGTGGACCCCGGAAAAGTGGACCGCGCAGTATCGCTTTCGCATGAAAAATACTGCTCAGTCTGCAACTCACTGAGAAAAGACATACGAATGAACATACAATACATAATCGAGGATAGAGAACCGTCAAAAAATGTCGATGCGTAAGGGTTGGCCGACAGATATTCATCGATGTAAGCATTGTCAAGAGATGAAGTCATATGCAGAGCGGCTCCCTCATGATCTGCTGAAGCAAGAACTCGGGGTATGGTAATGAAAAAAAAGCAGGTATACGATACGCTCATAAGAAATCTCCAGGTAGGTTTCCTTCAGTTTCACACTGCCACGAAAAGCAGAAGACAGGACTTCGACCTTGGCCCCGGCTGGTACATTGAACGGCTCGATACGAAGATCGAAAAAGACGACAAAGTTGAGTTAAAGGGTTCGAGAGTTACTCTCTCGGGCAAGCCCGCAATAATCGCTGCCGGGGTGAAAAGGGGCGACAGCACTCTTGTCCTCAGGGACAGCGCAGGCTCCCCGCGTGGGCGGGATGGAGAAGGTGATACAATATTCTCAGGAGAAGTAGTATGTTTCTCAGGACGTATCATATGATGTTGATTCGGCTGCCGACGGGATTGTCGGACAAGAGGACCAGGTGTGAAGATCGAGCTTGAGCCGATAGGTTTTGTCAGAACCGATGTCGAAAAGGTCCCGCGTCACTGGACTGTATCTGATGCGGAAGGCATAATTGTCATCGATGCGCAATATAAGGAGGGACTTAAGGACATTAAAGCCGGTCAGCGCATTGTCGTGCTTTTTTATTTTCACCAAAGCCCGCGATTTACTTCTGACCTGCTTGTGCAGAAGCCCCGACACCGTAACGAGCTATTGGGTGTTTTCAGTATCTGTTCACCGGTCAGACCCAATCCTCTTGGCTTGTCAGTTGCGAAGGTCCTGGGAATTGACGGCAACATTATCCGTATCAAAGGGCTGGATATGATGGACGGAACGCCGGTTTTAGATATTAAGCCGGCAACTCAAATGGGACTGAACACCGGAGGATGATTGAAGATGTGCTTGCAGAGGGGAATATATGACGTCGATTGGGGAGGCAAAGGAAAAGGTGCCGCTGCTTGAAATTAAGGGAGTTACCTTCCATGCAGGAGATAAAGGAATCCTAAATGAGTTTTCCATGAGCATGGAGGTCTCAGAAGTCCACGCCCTTCTCGGCGCAAACGGAACGGGCAAAAGCACCCTTGCATATCTGATTATGGGGTGTGAGGGGTACAGCCCCACATCCGGAGAGATACGATTTGAAGGAAAGGCTATCAACGACCTTAGAATTCATGAACGGGCGCAGCTCGGTATAACCATGGCATGGCAGGAACCCGTCCGTTTCGAGGGGATCTCCGTAAGGGACTACCTTTCCCTGAAGCAAGAAGGCACGGACTCATCCGGATATCTTGAAATGGTCGGCCTCTCAGCCGAGCTGTATCTGGGAAGGATGGTCGATAAATGCCTGAGCGGAGGCGAAAGAAAGAGGATAGAGCTGGCATCGGTTCTTGCACTCCATCCAAAGCTCGCTATTCTGGATGAGCCTGATTCCGGGATAGACATGCTCTCAACGCGGGACATCATAAATGTCATCAATATCTTCAGAGAAAACGGCTCATCAGTGCTCCTGATCACCCACAGGGAAGAGATCGCTCTGATCTCCGATAAGGCGTCCCAGATCTGCCGGGGCAAGATTGTCTGCTCAGGAAGCCCTCATGAAGTGGCGGAATATTACAAGGCGGGAAAATGTCTTGTCTGTGACGGAAAGGTATGCGCTTATGTATGATCTCGATGCGCTGATGAAGGCCTTTGGCGAGGCCGGAGGGGACAAAGGTATCCTTGCGAGCAATGAGATTGCGCACCTCGTTGCAGACGGTCATAAGTTGTTGAGCATGAGAAGCCTCGAAGGCCTTGAAGTAGATGCACGAGAGACCTTGACCGGCATAAGCGCAAAGGTTACGGTCAAAGAAGGCATAAAGATAAAGAATCCTGTTCATCTTTGCTTCGGTATTCTTCACAAAAAGGGCACGCAGAAGATAAGGATGGATGTTAAACTCGAAAAGAACTCATCAGCTCGTTTTATCGCTCACTGCATATTCCCGAAGGCCGAAAAAGTGAAGCATATCATGGACGCTGTTGTCGAGCTGGGCGAAGGGGCGGAGATGAGGTACTCTGAGACCCATTTCCACGGCCTTTACGGGGGAATAGAGGTTGTGCCAAAATCTGTTGTGACAGTCGCCAGGAACGGCAGATACTTCACAGATTTCACGTTGATCACAGGGCGAGTCGGCAAACTCGACATAGATTACTCTGTTGAAGCGGGAGAAAATGCGGTAACTGAACTGACGGCACGAGTATTCGGTCATGCGAATGACAATATAAAGATAAAAGAAAAGGTCATCCTTGCAGGGGAAAATTCAAGAGGATTGATCAAGACAAGAGTGGCTCTCGAAGATGAGGCAGAGGCGGAGGTGACAGGCATTACTGAGGGGAACGCAGCCGGAGCGCGGGGGCATGTAGACTGCATGGAGATCGTGAAAGATAATGCCGTAGCAAAGGCAATTCCTATCGTGAATGTCACAAATCCGCTTGCAAAGGTGACCCACGAGGCTGCAATCGGCAGCGTTGACAAGCGCCAGATGGAGACACTTATGGCGCACGGACTGACGCCCGAAGAAGCGGTGGATGTGATTGTGAAGGGGATACTGAAATAGTACCAGTAAAAGAAACTGATTTCTGATACGATACACATAGATCAATGGATGAATCTGAATCGAAAATAATGGCAGAGGTTGCAAAAGGAGATCTCTCGGCATTCCGCGAGATTGTCGATCGTTACCAGAACCCCCTGCTCAATTACATCTTTAGGTACACCGGGGACAGGGCCGCATCAGAAGATATCGCGCAGGAGGTGTTTCTGCGGGTATTCAAAGCTGCAAAGGACTACAGACTGCTTTCTTCCTTCAAGACATGGCTTTTCAAAATAGCCACCAATCTTTGCCTCAATGAATTAAGGGATAACAGAATACATCGTAATACCATCGACATCTTTGAACTGAATGAGGCCGGTTTTGTGTTTCTTGCCGCAAAGTGCCCGTCGCCTGCAAGAGACTTGGAAAACCGAGAGTTAAGTTCCACCCTGAAGAACGCGCTCAAAAGCCTTCCGGAAAAGCAACGGGTTGCGCTGCTCCTCCACAAGTATAGCGGATTCTCCTACTTTGAGATCAGCCAGATGATGAACTGCTCCATATCAGCCGTCGAGTCCCTCATCCACAGGGCTCGCCAGCGTCTTAGAAAACAGCTGACCCCCTATCTTTAGTTTTTTCTTCTCCAGACCGCAAGTTTTTGCCGATTCTCGTGTTTATATATATATGAGGGACTGCAAGGAAATACGTGAGAGGCTCTCGGCGTTCATAGACAACGAATTATCGGCCCGTGAGCTCAAGTTAATTGAAGGACACCTCCATGAGTGCCCTGCGTGCGCACAGGAGGAAAGGTCCCTTCGGCAGGTCATACACTTATTGGACGAACTTCCCGATGAAAGCCCGTCCCGCTCATTCATTCTGACAACTATTCACAGAGCTTCCTCATGGAAACGCCGTGTCTATGTAAAAAGGCATATCCTTACGCCTGCGCTGACTGCTTTGCGCTCGGCGGTCTCTCTCGTTCTCTGTCCGCTGGAAACTAACGCATACAGGAGGCGGACACTACTTAACGCTTATTTGCGCAGCTTCGATGATTTCCCTCCCGATTCCCTTTCGAGCATTTATATTTCCCTTATCCAAGGAGAGTCCACATGAAGGATTTCCTATTAATATTTCTCTTACTGATGGTCATTATCCTTCTGGCGAGCAGGTTTATAGGAGTGCGGCGCAAGCCGATCAGAGGCTATCTCGACCTTATCAATATAAGCGAAGGGCAGAAACAACAGGTCGAGGATATAAGAAGAGACTTTCTGCCTCGTGTGGCGGGAATTCGCCAGGCCCTGCGCCAAAACAGGCTCGAATTAAACGACCTCCTCTTCGCAGACCCTCCTGACATGCGGGCGATTGAGGGCAAAAGCAGGGATATTTCGAAGCTTCAGACGCAATTGGAAAGAGAAGTTATCGACCATATCCTCCAGGAAAAAGAGCTCCTCAGCCCCGAGCAGAAAAGGCAATTCTACGACGTAATCCGTACTGAGTTTGAAAAAGGCGGTCTCGGTGTCCACGGAGAACAGCGACCCGGGACAACTCGAAACGCGGGGGAAGGGCGTTAGACGACAAGGAGGCAAGGATGAAAGAGGACAACATAACTGTCAAAGATATTTTCTGGAAATTCCTTAAAATAGGGTCTTTCTCTTTTGGTGGCGTATATTCGATGCTTGCTTTTTTTGAAAGGGAACTCGTGGAAAAGGGGAAATGGCTTACTCATGAAGAGTTTGTCGAGAGCGTGGCGATAGGACAGATGACACCGGGGCCTCCCATAGTAAATACAGGTATCTGCATCGGATACAAGCTGAAAAAGATAAAGGGAGCTCTTGCCACAACTGCAGGTCAGTCGTTTACGGGTACCATGTTGGCTATACTCCTTGCAGTCTTCTACGTAAAAAGCAAGGGGAATGTCCTGTTGACCTCGGTCATGAAGGGCGTGGGCGCGGCCGTTGTAGGGCTACTTCTTTCAATCATTTTCAAGATGTCGAGAAACACTATCAAGGATCTCAAAGCAGCGCTGTTTGCTTCTGTAGCTTTTTTTGCACTCGCATTGTTCAAGCTAAACCCTATCGGGCTTATTCTGGCTTCCGGGATAATCGGACTTCTCGTATATGGAAGGAGGACTTGATGGTCTTACTGAAGCTCTGCTGGTTGCTTATCGTCATCAACGCCCTCACCATAGGAGGCGGCTTCGTAATGCTTCCCATGCTCCAGAAGGAATTTGTGGAGAAATATCATTGGCTGACCAATCAGGAATTTCTGGATGCCATCGCAATCGGGCAGCTCACTCCCGGTCCCCTTACTGTTATGAATGCCGTTATCGGCTACAAAATCAGCGGCCTGATAGGAGCCGTATTGGCAATGGTCAGTTCATACCTGCCATGCATCATCATCGTAACAATCGTAGCCAAGTACTATTACGAGTACAAGGAATCAATAATCGTCCAGTCGAGTTTCAAAGGAATAAAACCCGCCGTTATAGGACTGTTGTCCGCTGTAGCTATTTCCCTTGGGAATACGGCGCTTGTGGACCCCCTTACGTTTGGGATCGCCATAATCAGCTTTGCGGTGATTGCTTTCACAAAGACAGACCCTTCTTTTGTGATTGTCGGGGCCGGCATTCTGGGGGCGGTATTATTATGAAAAACTTCTTATCTGTGGCGATAACGCAGAATTTATTTAAGGCGGCAATCAAATACCTGAACGTTGTCATTCCGGCTCGTCCGGAATCCTTCTGAAAACAAAGAAAGATCCCCGACAAGCGGGGATGACAGATTACGATATACTATTGCCGGGTTAAATAAGAACAATGGGGGGATAATATGAACAGTCAGATTTGTCCATTTGATAGGTCGGGAAGGTTACTTCTGGCGACTGACGGCTCGAAGTTCAGCGAGGGAGCGATACGGGAAGCTTTGAGTCTTTCAAGGCGGTGTTCAAGCATGCTCATTGCCATATACGTGGTTAAAACGAATCTCGAACTAGAGATAACCATGTCTCGGGTCATTGAGAAAGAGGAAGAGGAGGCAGCGAAGCATCTCGAAGCGATCATGATGAGGGCATCACAGGAGGGTATTGACTGCGAAATCAGTGCGCCTCATAGTGAAGAGCCATACCGGGACATTGTAGATGCAGCGGCAAAGAGTCGGGCAGATGTAATTATAATGGGCCGGCATGGGAGAACAGGCCTTCCGAGGCTCATGATGGGGAGCGTCGCTGCCAGGGTTATCGGTCACGCGCCTTGTAATGTACTCGTTATCCCCCCTGATGCAAAGGTGGAATGCAGGAATATTCTTATGGCAACGGACGGTTCAGGATTCAGTGAGGCAGCAGCGCGAGAAGCCATCGGAATAGCAAAAAAGTGTGAAAGCGCACTGATTGTGGTGTCCGTTGCCTGGAACGATGCTGAAGTCTCCGCAGTTGAAAACAATGTGAGAAAAATTGTGGACCTTGCAAAAGCCGACGGCGTTCAGGCGGAAGGACGTACCTTGATTGGAAAACCATATGAGGCCATTGTTGCCACTACAAAACAAAGGCATGCAGATCTGATTATTGTCGGAAGCCATGGAAGAACAGGGCTTAAAAGGCTCCTCATGGGAAGCGTAACTGAAAGGGTGATCGGCCATTCTGAAACGGCTGTTCTGGTTGTAAAAGCATAGGAGTATTATTGAGGCTACCCTCCCTAAGCACACTTTTTCTTTCTTTCCTCAGCCTTGGTCTGACAGCCTTCGGCGGTCCAGCAATGGTTGCATACATAAGAGAAATGGCTGTAACACGCCGCAAATGGCTTGAGGAAGAGAGATTTAAGGAAGGTGTCGCACTTTGTCAAACTATTCCGGGCGCCACCGTCATGCAAACAGCTGCATATGTGGGCCTCAGTGTAAGAGGCATCCCTGGGGCATTGGCATCCTTCGTCGGCTTCGGTCTACCGGCTTTCCTTCTAATGCTGACACTTTCATTGCTTTACGCGAAATATCATTCTGTTCCGAAAATTGTCTCACTTTTTAGCGGTCTACAGGTCGTGGTGGTCGCTATTGTAGCGAATGCGACATATTCCTTCGGTAAAAGCACGTTTAAGGATTACAGGGATGTCCTCATCGCTGTGGGAGCAGTTGTGCTTTTCCAGGTGGGCGTGAGTCCCTTTGTTGTGATCGCGGGAGCCGCGCTTGCCGGTATGATATTGTTGAGGAGAGGAAGTGCTGTTTTTGCATCCATACCGGAAAGATACAGCTTTAAACCATCCCTGGCGTTGCTGTTTATCTTATGCGCCGGACTTCTTGTGCTTTATCTCATAGATATAAGACTTTTCGGCCTTGCGGCACTGATGATGAAGATAGATATTTTTGCCTTCGGCGGCGGCTTTGCCTCTGTCCCTTTAATGCTTCATGAAATAGTCAACGTACGGGGATGGATGGACAATAAGACACTCATGGATGGAATAGCGCTCGGACAAGTGACGCCCGGCCCTATTATTATCACCTCGACCTTTGTAGGTTTTCTCCTCTACGGGCTGTCAGGTGCGATAATAGCGACGATGGCGGTCTTTACCCCTTCTTTCCTTATCGTCATTGCCATAACGCCGTTCTTCGATAGATTAAGGACATCGGAATATTTCATTGGGGCGACAAAAGGAATACTCGCCTCGTTCGTGGGGCTTCTTTTCTTTGTGACGATCAAATTTGCGTTCGCTGTTTCTTGGGATCTTATCAGAGTGGTATTGGTATGTCTAGCTTTTGCGGCGCTGATAAAAAAGATGGACATCCTCTATGTTGTGGTCATAACCGCAGTCATTTCGGCAGTTGTATTCTGAGTTTACAATGAGTGAAAAATCTGATGATCTCCAAATTCTGAAAAGATTCAAAGACGGTGATAGCACTGCATTTGAAGAAATCGTGCTCAAGTACCAGGACAGGATATACAATCTGTGCCGTTATATGCTCGGTAACGCGCATGACGCTGAGGATGCGGCCCAGGACACTTTTATCAAGGCGTATCAGAATCAAAATCGGACGAGAACGAGGAGTATATTCTGGAACCGGTCTCCCATGAGCCGTCACCGGAAAAACTTTATGAGTCAAAGCAGATTGGCCTCGCTTTCCATAATAGTGTAGGAAAACTCCCCCAAAAGCTCAGGACAGCAATTATATTGAAGGAAATAGAAGGTATATCTTACGAAGAAATTGCGGACATTCTCGAAGTCTCAGTAGGCACCGTAAAATCAAGGATTTCAAGGGCAAGGGAAGAATTAAAAGGACTGATGAAAAATTATATTGGCCAAAGATAAGCGGCATCGAGCATTCTTCTATCATTATTCCCGCTGCCAAAAGCAACAACATTTTCTGCCACGAGTTAACCGCGAAAGGCATACAATATGCCGGTGATCAAGAGCACGGTTAGGCCAAATAGTAAGTTCAGTTTTACCAAGTTTAGTGACTGCTTTTGAAGACCGCTGATGTTTTCTAAACGCCCGCCTTCCGCTGTCAACTTTGTGATCTTTGGGGCAACTACCAGTCCCCTGTAAAAATGAATGCCTGTCATGATCAGTGCAAGCATGATTTTCACCAACAACGCTTGTGACCACGCGCTACCAAGTGATGTGATTTCGGAGAGACTGTGAGACGACAAACTCATGAGAATGCCGGTCACGAAAATAAAAAGGATGCTGATATTTGCTAAAGGTGCAAAACGTTTGCTTAAAGCACCCATAAGCTTGCCCGGCTGCTCAAGGGTCTCCTTGGCGCCCGGAAAGGCAGCGAATAAGATGAAGAATATGCCCCCTACCCATACGATCGATGCAAACAGATGTATCCACGCCCCCACGACAAGTAATACTTCCTTCATTTCATTACCTCCTGTTTAAAGTTTTAGTGGCGCATCCGGCTTTTTAATGGGTCTATGCGAGATAGAGTGGTTATCCCAATTTTGTTTCGATGTCATTCCGGCTTGTCCGGAATCTTTCTGATATACCGGCTGAGTGAGAGAAAATATCTTTGCTGTGTATATCATGGCCAATGCGAGACCGACCTTGTATGTCGGGGTGACCAATGATCTCATACGGAGAGTCTATGAGCATAAGAACGATGTTACTAATACGTTCGTTAGTAGGATGTCATTCCCGCTTGTCGGGAATCCTTCTTAAGAGAGACTCCGGTCAAGCCGGAGTGACATTCAAAGGTATCCTACTTATGTTCCCCTTAGTAATCCCCGCTGCTTTACGGCCAAGTACTACCTGCATAAGCTTGTATATTATGAGATTTGTCTGGACAGCCGAAGCGCCATAATCCGGGAAAAACAGCTAAAGAATATGAGCAGACAAAGTAAGATAGAAGTTATCAGGCAGGGGAATCCTTTGTTAAGAGACTACATTGTCGGAAAGATTCCGGACAAGCCGGAATGACAAAGTAGGAGGGTATTACTATTCACAATGAGCCAGTACAATATGTTGGGGCTATCCATGAGAAACCCGGATGCGGCCTTTTAGTTAAGATTCGAGGGGAAGGGACCCCTTCCCCTCAGGTGAAGACTACTTCTTCTCCAACGGCGGCACACAGCCGCAACCGCAGTCGCAAACTGATGTCTTGATCTCACGAACAACTTTGCTCAGAGTTCCGCTTTTCTTGCTGTCTTCCTTTACGTCAGCCATGTTTCTCACCTCCTCTCTGCATAAGCAAATGCGCACTTACTTATAGGCATGGATCAAAAAAAACCTCATTCCCCTTTTGAGGCTGCTTCTTTATGAATTCTCATGGTCACCTGTTTGCCCAAACACCCGCAGGTGCAAATACGATTGAGTCTTTGACGGCACTTCTCAAGACTGTCTCTATTTAATGAATAATAAATCCAATACCCTTGTCTCTCATCTCTCACAAGTCCCGCACTTTTCAGGACACGCAAGTGCTGGGACACCGCAGACTGCGTAATACCCAAACTTTTGGCTATGGCGTTAACACTCATTGAGTCTTTCTTGAGTAACTCGATAATTTCTATCCGCTTGTCGACCGACAGGAGTTTAAATAGGTCAGCTGCTTCCTTCATAGATCATCCTCAATAGCCATATAAGTATCTACTAATATACTTTAGAGAGCCGGCATTGTCAAGCGGCCATTGTAACAACTACTCTATGGGCGGGGCTTCATCTTCTTTTGGGATCACTTGCGGGCGTTGTTACTTAAATAAGCGACTATCTCCGTCCTTTCCTGATCGGTAATCACCCTTCTACCCATCGCTTGCATATGGCCTCGCATCCGCTCCACAACTGCGTTCCACTCTTGGGCCGTGTGAATAGCCGGATCGGGAAGAGCATGACACTGTGAGCATGTCTCCTTGAACAGGATTGCACCCTTTGACTCAGGCGAGGGAAGAGTACCCGGAGAAACAGACTTCAGCGAATGCGCTTTCAAATAGGAAATTATAAGATGTTGTTCTTCAAAGGAAGGATTTTCAATACCCATCATGCCGGACATCATGGACATGCGCGTGAACATCCTACCAGTTACTGAAGACCATTCTTCGGCTGTGTGCATCTTAGGGCTTGGCAGGTTATGGCACTGATTACAATAATGGGTCAAAAGCCTTGCCCCACGACTTTCCGGATCGGGCAGATTTTCCGGTTTTATCCCTGGCGGAAGCATGCCGGGCATCATCCGCTGCATCATGTCCTTCATCTCGTCCCGATTCATCATTCTGCCGCCCATCATACCATCCATCATCTTGCCGGGCATCTGAAACATTCCTCGCGGCCCCCGATAGCTTTTGAACCATGTTGACATGAAAATGCCTATCAACCCAAGGGCGATTAGAATAACAGCGATTATGAGCAAGCGGTTATTTTTCATGAAAATGCCTCTACAAAATATCTTTCTTCATCCTTTCAAACTCTTCCTTTGAAATCTCCCCGCGAGCGTAACGCCTCCTCAATATGTCAAGGGGAGATTCTTCACCGCGGCCGCGCTCATATCTGCCGGGCTGCCTGACAATCCATACGATCAGCAGGACAACACCGATGGTTATGAGAATCCAAAAAAAGAAGTGGAGGAACATCCACATCCCGCCTCCATCCGGCCCGTACATCATAGGTCCCATCATGGCATAACCTCCTCACTTTAAAAAGAACATCATCTTGCTGACCCTTGAACATTCGGATATGCACATCCAGCTCAATGTTATCATTTCTGACAGGAGTTGCAAGCACAATCTCATCGAGGGCGTGGTATCCATCTCTGCCGAAGGCAATGACGTTTCCAGCGCCGAGGTCCGCACATAGTGCTCCTTCTGAATGGTCATGATCCCGCATTCTCGGCATATCCAAAAAATCCGAATAAATTTACGGAACAAAACTGAACTCTCAATCGTTTAAATAATAAGAGGAGGCAAAGATGAAGTGCTCTAATACGCAAAAACTAATATCACCCTATATTGACAATGAATTGTCAGAGGTGGGAAAAAAGGAGCTTGAAGATCACATTGAGGTCTGCGGGAAATGCCGGGCGGAACTGGAGGAGATGCGGAGCTTGCGTGATCTATTTGTAAATACAGAGAAATTTGAAGCGCCTTTTGGATTCCATGCAAAGGTAATGGCTAACGTTAAGACCGCCAAGACTGGCAGACTCTTCTGGGTTCCGCTCCCTGTACGATTTGCAGAGGCTGTCATCGTACTTGTTCTCATTGTCGCCGGTGTAATGTCGGGCACCTTACTCGCAAAAGGTCTTATGCCGGGTCAGGCGAGAGATGCTGTTGCATTTCTTCACCTGGAGGTTTTTGAGTCCGCGCCTCCGGGCACTTTGGGACGGGCATACCTTGCGATGGCGGAGGCAAAAAATGAAAAATAGCACTTTGAAGTTCCTCCTCTTTGCCTCTTTGATATTAAACATATCATTCCTCGGCGCCGCCGGATATCAGTACTATAACAAGCAGTCGACTTACTGGACCTCTCCTTTCGGATACAAGATTCAGAAGGGCCACTTTTTATTTGAAGAGCTTTCTCTGAAGCCGGAGCAACTAAAGACGATGAGGGAAGCGGCTACCAAATTCCGGGCGGTCATCGATGAAAAGAAGCAGTCTATAGCCTCAAAGAGAGAGGAACTCATTACGATGATGCGTCAGGACAATCCTGACAGAAATGCCATCGCCGCGGTTGTATCCGAAATCAGCGGCATGCAGGAAGAGATGCAGGGGATGATAGCCATGCATATACTCGACATGAAGGCCGGACTGGACAAAAACCAGCAGAAGAAGTTCCTTGATTTGATAGAAAATGCTATGACAGAGGGGAGACAGATGGGATGTCCGCCAACAGAACAGAATTAGCAGTTTTTAATATTTGCAATATCGTATGGACATTACGTGAAAGCCTGCTCCAGGACACTGTCATTCCCGCTTGTCGGGAATCCTTCTTTGGCGCCGCAGAAAGAATACGGACAAGCCGCAATGACAGTAAATTAGAGAGCCTGTGGCCGGTTTATTTTTCACTTTTTAATATCATTGTCACTGTATGTCTTATGTCTTTATCAACATTAATTTTCACCACCAATGCCGAAGCTGAAACAACACAGAAAAGTGATTATCAGTCACTGAGTCTCGAAGATTGCCTTGCACTCGCAGGGAAGTATAATCCGGCCCTGAGCGGAGCGAGAGAAAGGATCCGCGAATTGATTTCGGATTATCAGGCCGCTAAGTCCCAATTTTTTCCCCAGCTCGTTCTCCTGTCCTACTATGAAAGATTGGAGCCTAATCGGTTGCCTCCGGGAGGCAGCACTGGGTCGCCAACCCAGGACTTCAACAAGGACGAAGCGTTTGCAGGCATTGCGGGCAAGCAGATACTCTTTAACGGCGGGAAAACCTATTACGGCGCTCAATCCGCTAAAATCGGCGCAGAAGCTCAGAAGCAGGAAGTCCTGCGGACCGGGGACGAAGTGGCGTTTACCGTTACGGCGGCCTTCTACCGCGTGGTCGAAGCAAAAGAAAATCTTAACGTAGCAGAGGAGGCATTAAAGCAGCGACAGGAGTTTCTCAATCTCACAGAGGCATTTTTCAAGGCCGGCAAAGTCACCCAGCTCGATTCCTTCCGGGCAAAGTCCCTGGTTTCAGAGGCTGAACAGGCCAAAGTGGAGACAGAAAACGCCTTACGGCTTGCCAGGGAAATCCTGGTCAGGACCATAGGCTTGAACGAAGACGAACAGGTGCAGGTGGATGTCCGGGGCCGGCTTACGGAGGAATTCCCCCCCGCGCCCGATATCGACTCCCTATGGCAGGCAACGCTCAAAAGCAACCCCGAAATTAGAAGAATAAACCTGGAAATACAGCAGAGCCAAACTCTTGTCAAAGCCGCAAAGGGGGCCTATTTCCCGGAGGTGAGTCTGCGGGGCGACATCGGAACTCGCCATCAGGATATCGGAGGGACGAGAGGCGAGTGGCTGGCAGGGGTATTCATGGAGTTTCCATTTTTTGAGGGTGGCTTGACCAAAACCCAAGTGGCAGCGGCCTCTTCCCGGTACCTTCAATCGCTCGAAAGGAAACGGGATCGTCTTAACAGCCTTAAAATAGAGCTTGCCACCGCTTGGCAGGACCAGGAAAACGCCAGACAAGGAGTGGCTGCCACCCGGCAGACCGTGGCCACCAATGAAGAGGCATACGCCAGCGCCCAGGCCCTTTATCGTAACGGCAAGGCCATAGGCCTGGATGTGCTTCAGGCGCAAGTGGACCTGACAGGCTCCAGGTTCGGCCTTATCAGGTATGAGGTGAACTATGAAATAGCCCGGGCTCGGGTTCGACAAATCCTTGGATCGCAGGATTTTGAGTCCTCACAGCAAAATGATAAAGGGGGTCAGAAGAAGTGAAATCAGGCAAGAAAAAACTTACGGGCATTATTATAGCCCTGCTTGTCCTGGCATTTGCAGGATATAAAATTTTCTGGTATCTTCCGCCCACGGCTGCCATTGTGGTTAAGAAGGCGGAGGTCCGGGGCAAAGTCCACGGGCCGGGCACGGTCCGATCCAGAGTGCCTGTTACGGTAAGCGCCAAGATCACCGGTATTTTGGAAAAGCTCTATGCGGACCAGGGAGACAGTGTGAGAAAGGGCCAACTTCTTGCGGAGCTGGATTCCGCCGAGTTGAGGGCACGGGAGACCGCGGCACATGCTGCCGGGACTCGCGCGGAACGCGATCTGGCGAGGGCGCGGGCAGACTTGATAAAGTCGCAGGCAAACCTTGCACTGGCTCAAAGCAATTATCAAAGAGACCTGGAAGTCTTTAAGCCTGGCTATATCTCCCCCGCTGCCTTTGACGCGACCAAGGCCGCTCTTCGAATAGCTGAGAGCGATGTTGCGGCCAATGAGGCCACGGTCAAGGCCCTTGAGTCTGTCGTCAACCAAGCGAAATCCGAAACGCGGGCAGCGGAAGCGCTCTTCGGGTACACGCGGATCCTGGCGCCCATGGACGGTGTTGTTACAGTCCGCAAGGCGGAGGTCGGTAATACCGTCTCTCCCGGAACTCCTATTTTTCAAATGGTGGATTATCAGATCTGGGCGGCTTCCTGGATAGATGAGACAAAGCTGGCGCAACTCCGGGAAGGACAGAAGGCCTCGATCACCCTGCGTTCCGGACGAGTCTTTCAGGGAGAGGTCGCCCGCCTCAACAAAGAGGCGGACACCGTAACGCGCGAACTGGAAGTGGATGTGAAATTCGATTCGCTCCCGAATCCTCTTGTGATCGGAGAGGAGACCGAGGTCGATATCGATACCGGCCGCCAAACTGCTCCAGTGGTTCCCTTGTCCGCCATCGTGGAACGAAACGGTTCCAAAGGGATAATGGTGGTCGCTAATGGACGAGCCGGCTTCCGTCCAGTTGTCCTTGGCTTGCAGGACGGACGGCGAGTTACGGTGCCGGACGGCCTGAGGGAAGGCGCTGTGGCAATACTGAACCCTGCGGGGATTGCACAGGGCAAAAAAGTTCGGCCTGAAATAAAATCTGATATGAAGAAGAGCATGTGAGATTGATAAGCTTTCTTACTAAGGCAACATCGTTGTTATTCCCGCTTGTCGGGAATCTTTTCTTTCAGAAGGATTGCGGACAAGCCGCAATGACAGATCCGGAGGACCGATGCACTTAGCATTTTATGACCTGAAGCAACATAGAGGCCGGTTCATCGCCACAGTTTTCGGCGTGGGTCTGCTGTTTACCATAGTCCTGGCAATGAACGGCCTGTATCGCGGAAACATTTACGAGGGCCTCGCCCTCATCAACGCTACCAATCCCGATCTCTGGGTTGTGGAAAGATACCGGGGCGGCCCCTTCAACGAGCAGTCTACCGTACCGGAATTTTACCATTACAGTGTCAAAGCGATCCCCGGAGTGGAAAAGGCGAGCCCGTTTATCTACTATACCGTTGAAAGACCGATTGCAGGTAAAAGCCGACATTTCAGTATTATCGGCTACGATGTCTTCGGCGGGCTGGGAGGGCCGCAAAAGATCTTTGCCGGTAGGAATATTGAGCATGCCCATTATGAAATGGTCGCCCATCCGAAATTGGGGGTGCATGTAGGGGACAGGGTTCCCTTGGGCCTCCATACCTATACGGTGGTGGGTTTGACAAAAGAGGCGATCTCTTCCGATGGAGAAGCTCTGGTGTATCTCTCCCTGCCGGATGCCCAGGAAGTGCTATATCAAAGAGATGACGAAGAAATACGCAATCAGCGCGAGAGATTGCTCCGGACCCTTTCCGGACAGAGCTATTTATCCCCGAACCAGGCCGACAAATTACTTGCACCGCTGCAGTCCGATACCCATATCATCAATGCCGTACTTGTCCGGCTGAAGCCCGGGACGAACCGCGCAGAGGTAGGCCGTATGATCGACAAATGGCTGTACCTCTCGGCTTACAGTACGGAAGATGAGCTGCAGTTAATGTTGAAAGGGAGGCTGGCCAGCATGGCCAAGCAGCTGCTGCTCTTCAGGACCTTGCTCCTGATCATCTCTGTAGTTATAGTCTCCCTTGTGGTCTATACCTTTACTATGGAAAAAATCCGCAGCATTGCCGTCATGAAACTCATCGGTGCCCCCGACCGGGTAATCGTCAGAATGGTCATGGAACAGTCATTGCTTCTGACCATTGGCGCCTTCCTGTTCGGGCTGATTCTGATTCAGAACACATATCAGATGTTTCCCAGAACCATCCTGAGAATTCCCGGTGACGACCTGCTTACTTTCGGCTTTAACGGGTGGCATTCTCGCGAGTATTTTAGGGCTCTGGCACGCATTGAAAACCCAGCCTGCCATGGCCCTGGGTGGATGATGGAAATCCTTCGAATTGAGGGCCTGACCAAGGTTTTCGGCTCCGGGCGTCTGGAAGTCCGTGCGCTGCAAGATATAAACCTTTCGGTCTCAAAGGGCGAGCTGGTGGCGCTGCTCGGGCCGAGCGGTTCCGGCAAGACCACACTGCTTTTGTGCATCAGTCTGATCCTTGTGCCCACGGCCGGTAAAGTCGTCTTTGGCGGGTAAACTATATTTCAAAAAGACGGCTGGGAGGGGGGAGTTGATATGCGCCGCCTGCGCCGGGAAAAAGTAGGTTTCATTTTCCAGTCTCACAATTTGATCCCTTTTCTCACCGCCAGGCAGAATGTGCTTCTTCCTTTGAGCTTGGTGGGCATAAAGGGGCAAAAGGCTGAGAATCGCGTGAAGGGGCTTTTGGAATACATGGAAATCGCCGACCGGGCCGATTACCTGCCGGCCCTTCTTTCCGGGGGCGAGCAGCAGCGCGTGTCAATCGCGCGCGCCCTGGCCAATAATGCCGGCCTGATTTTGGCCGACGAACCCACCGCCGCATTGGACACCGGAAGAGGAACGAGGGTGATGGACATGTTAAAGAGGATCGCCAGGGAAAATCAGTCGGCGGTAATCGTGGTGACCCACGACGAACGGATGATCGAGGGTTTCGACCACGTGTATCACCTGAAGGACGGCTGTCTTGAGGGGAATGTTATGCCGGAGTCTGTCGATGAATAAGGCCGGGGCGGTCTTTCACAGCGCGGTCGTGCTCCATTTTTATCATTGCGCTCGAAGTCCTGATAATGATAAGCCCCTTTGCCGGATTCTTCTATTCCGTATTCAATCCTTTCTTGTTCGAAACTGCAAAATATCCCGCTACGAGATGGCTCAGCGCTTTATATCTGCCCCATATGCTGCTTGCCGCAGGACTGGTTCCTTCAGTTCGTCAGGGTCACGGGTTCACTTACTAATGTTCTCATAATAATGTGGACACTGATTGAACGCCTCTTCTCTGTCATGCCGGCTTGTCCGGCATCTTTCTTTGCTGCAAGAAGGATTCCCGACAAGCGGGAATGACACAATAGATGTCGATACTATTATGCACACCTTAATATGTTCGTCCTTGGTGCGGCGATCTTTCTCGTGTGCGCTGTCCGGATATAAGCACCCGCCGCCCATCCATTCTCCTCAAAAAGGATTGAGGCCTTTTCGTCTTGCCTGCCGTCACGGTATACTACATCCATGCATTCCATTTGTGTCGTCGGCATCGCGGGATATTCGGGCTCCGGCCTCACTATCTCGGTGTCGCCCTTTCTCATATCCGTGAAGAAATGGAGCGCTTTCATGCTCAGCGGCCCCTGAAGGCGGGCTGCTGATCGGAGGGAAAAGCAGGCGCATGGGCAGACCGAAGACCTTTCTGAAAATGAAGGGAAAGACGCTGGCCGAGAGGTCAAGGGCTCTTCGGCTGCGTACGAAGAAGAGGTGATTGTTTGAACAGCAAATGCAAACGGGACGTTTTCTTGATTCTTCTCTTCATTGTTTTTTTTATCTTCTTTTCCCTGGAAAAAGTCTACTCGCAGAAGCATGCAGATGTTTCAGGGAAAGCGATTGTGCAGTCCCCTCTCAAGATCGGCGTCGCCTCCATGATCACGCCTGTTGACGCAGTGAAATACTATCAGGATGTCATCGATTATATCGGAGAGGAGATAAAACAGCCGGTCCAGATGGTCAATAGAAGGACATACGAGGAGATGGACCAGCTTCTCGAAAGAGGAGAAGTCAAGGTAGCATTCATCTGCTCTGCGCCTTACGTAAAGAACCGTGAGCGATTCGGCGTCGAACTCCTCGTAGCGCCGAGCGTGCATGGAAAATCCACGTATCAATCCTATATCATTGTCCACAACGACAGCCACATAAAATCCTTCCCCGGGCTTAAGGACAAGACCTTTGCTTTTACTGACCCCAAATCCAATTCCGGAAAGCTCTACCCGACATACCTTCTGAAGACCATGGGGCTGATCCCTGATACGTTTTTCCGGAGGACCCTTTATAGCTACAGCCACAACAAATCAGTCGAGATGGTCGCAAAGAAGATCGTTGACGGCGCTGCAGTCGAAAGTATTGTCTATGAACATATGCTGAAGACAGGCTCGCCCTACGCCAAACAGACAAAGATCATCAAGCGCTCTCCTCCTTACGGTATCCCTCCCGTGGTCGTTACGCGGGACATTGACCCTGGACTCAGGAAAAAAGTAAAAGAAGCTTTCCTCGGCATGCGGAAGACCGTCAAAGGAAAGGTGATCCTGGACGCAATGATGATAGACGGATTTGTTGAGGTTCCTGACAGGAACTATGACACCATACGTGAAATGGAGAAGGCTGCAGCCGACAGCGCAAAGACTATGGGACGGGTCAGAGACAAAAAGGCCGTATATTTCGGTGTCATACCGAGAGACAATCCACGGATCATGTATGAAAAGTACCAGCCCCTCCTTGACTATCTCACGGAAAAGACACCCTACAGGTATGAACTCGTCTTAAAGAGGAATTATGAGGAAATGGTGAATGCCGTCGGCAGCGGCGAAGTGGAGATTGCGCTGCTCGGCCCGTTAACGTATCTTGAGGCCCATGCAAAATATGGTGCGATCAGCATTTTAAAGCCGAAAGGGGCTGAGGGCACGGCAAGCTACAAGTGCGTTATCATTAAAAAGAAGGATTCCCCTGTCAGGGATCTATCCGGGCTCAAGGGAAGAAGCGTTGCGTTTGCTTCATCGAAATCCACGTCAGGCAATCTCATGCCCCGCTATCTTCTTGCAAATGCGGGAATACATCTCAGTGATCTGAGCGCCTATGCCAATTTCGATTACCACGATTCGGTTGTTAAGGCGGTTCTGAAAGGGCAATATGCCGCCGGCGCTGTAAGGGATTCGGTCGCCAGGAAATATGCGAAGCTGGGCATAGACACCCTTGCGGAGTCCGGCCCCATCCCGTCAGGACCACTCGTGGCAGGGCCGGGGACAGCATATGCTGTTATTGAGAATATCAAAAAGGCGCTGCTTGAGTTGAATCCCCGGGACAGCGGCAGCCAGAAGATACTGAGGCGTCTCGATGACGACTTGAGGAACGGCTTTACCGAAGCAACAGACAGGGATTACGGTGAAATACGGACAGAGTTCAACGCAATTCCCCGGACCTGTGGAAGAGGATGCCATCCCAGGATAAGGCTATGAACAGAATAGAAGGTCTCTTCTCCAGACTGGATCTTCAGTATAAGTTCATACTCATTACGACCTGTGCGATCATCGCGGTCATGAGTATCGTTGGATATCTCGCTGTTGAAAGGGAAAAGGATATACTGTACGCGGAAGTTGAAAAACAGGGACGCCTGCTCGGAGAAACTCTTGCCATACCGATCATTAACGACCTCATTTATGAAAGACTTGGACTTGTTGAGGAAGGAGGGCTTCTCGATAATTATATACTGGAGATATTCAACAGAAAGGACTTGTCGCTTCTTTACATCGCTATTCTGGATGAGGACGGCAAGGTTATATCCCATAACGATATTACCGAATATGGGAAAGTGTATGCTGACCCATTAACGAAAAAGGCCCTTGCTGCGGACAGCACTATTATTCAGCAGGTTCCGGGTAAAGGGTATGAGACCCTTGATTTCGGTGTGCCCCTTTCCATCGGCAAGAAACGGTGGGGCACTTTGAAATTCGGGATATCCCTCGAAAAGGCCGAACATGAAATTCTGGCCACTGTCAAAAGGATCGCGATCCTGACTGTAGCCCTTCTCATGGCGGGCTTTGCGATGATCCTGCTTTTGAGCAGGCGGTTCATAAGTCCTATCACCCAGCTCGCTAATACCATGGAGCAAGCAAGGGGTGATTATCTTGATCTGAAAGTCGATGTAAAGGGGCATGATGAGCTTGCCGTGCTTGGGGAGAGATTCAACAGCATGATCGCAAGGATTAAACAGGCGAACGACGAACTAAAAAAGACCCACGAAAAGCTTGTCCAGTCGGAAAAACTTGCCTCGGTCGGCATTCTTGCTGCCGGCGTTGCCCATGAGATCAACAACCCGCTCGGCGGTATCTTTAACTGTCTCCAGATGCTCAAGCAGAACGGCGGCGACTCTCAACTCAGGGAGAAGTATCTGGACCTCGTAAACGAGGGGCTGGACAAAATAGAAAATACCGTCAGCAAACTGCTTTGGATGTCACGGAAGGCTGAGCATGCACCCGTCGACATGAATATCAAAAACTCCGTGGACAGTGTTTATGCCTTTCTGGAGTACAAGATGAAGAAGGGTAGGGTTGCCTTCAAGAACGCCGTCCCTGATGACCTGAGATTTATCTTTGATATGCATGATTTTCAGCAGCTATTGCTGAACCTATTTATCAATGCGATCCATGCGATGAAAGACGGTGGTTTGCTTGAGGTCAAGGGCTATAAGGAAGATTCAAGGCTTACCATCGAGGTTGCAGATAATGGCTGCGGTATCGAGTCGGAGAATATCGGCAGGATATTCGATCCTTTTTTTACCACAAAGCCGACCGGCGAGGGGACCGGGTTGGGGCTTTGGTTGACCTACGAGATAATCAGAAATTACAATGGTGAAATTGCCGTGGAAAGCGAGCCGGGGAGAGGCAGCAGGTTCATTATGCGATTCCGGGCGCTTCAATTGTCATGAAAGAAACCGTTCTGCTTATAGAAGATGAAAAGATCATGCGTATTACCCTTGAGGACGCCCTCAAAGGCGCGGGATACGAAGTCATGTCTTTTGATACAGGCGGCCCTGCTTTGCAGGCAATGAAGAGCAATCGCTTTGATGTCGTCGTAACTGATGTCAGGCTCCCTGACATCGATGGTTTCGATATTGTGCGAGAGATCACGGAGACAAAGGATGTTGCGGTAATTGTTATGACCGCCTACGGCACGATCAAAGACGCTGTCGAAGCCATGAAACTCGGGGCGTTCGATTATATAACCAAGCCTTTTGCGCTCGATGAATTTCTTCTGCTCATAGAGCGTGCCCTCGAAATAAAACGGCTGAAGGAAGAAAACATAAGGCTCAAAAAAGATCTCAGCAAATGTTACTGCGGCCCCAATATTATAGGCGACAGCGCAGAGATGAAAAAGGTATTCTCCCTTATCGGAAAGGTCTCTGCGACGGATTCAACGGTCCTCATCCTCGGTGAGAGCGGAACCGGCAAAGAGCTCATTGCCACGACGATACACTATCAGAGCAAACGTAAAGACAGACCTCTCATCAAGGTCAACTGTGCTGCTCTGCCTGAAGGTCTCATAGAGAGCGAACTGTTCGGCCATGAAAAGGGGGCTTTCACCGGGGCGGTGAAGAGAAGGCCCGGCAGATTTGAGCTTGCCGACGGAGGAAGCATTTTTCTCGATGAGATCGGCGACCTTCCACTTTCAACACAGGCAAAGATACTGAGGGTTATACAAGAGAGGCAGTTTGAAAGGATCGGCGGCACCGTAACCCTGAATGTTGATGTGAGGATCATCGCGGCGACAAACAAGAGTCTCGAAGAGGAAGTGAAGGCCGGGCGCTTCAGGGAAGACCTCTATTATCGTCTGAATGTCATCCCAATTATTCTGCCTCCGCTAAGGGAGCGTAGGGAGGATATACCCGGCCTGATAGAATTTTTCATGGATAGATACAGGAAAAAACATGCAAAAAATGTCCGGTTCTCCAAAGATGCGGTCGATCTGCTTTTTGTCTATGACTACCCGGGCAATGTGCGGGAACTGGAAAATATTATCGAAAGGTGCGCCACTCTTTCTTTGTCGGAGGTGATCGACAAAGATGAATTGCCTCCCCTTATGGCAAACGGTAGACAGAGTCCAAAAAGCCTGCTTCTTTCCGATGTGGCGGCGGATGCTGAGAAAGCCCACATTCTAAGAGTCCTGAAGACGACCCATGGCAACAAGACAAGAACAGCTGAAGTTTTGGGGATCAGCAGGAAGACGCTTTGGGAAAAGATCAATGCTTATGGAATAGAACAGCCATAGCTATATTCCCGTCAGGGCTTGCTGCTCTCGTCCACTCTAAATCTCAAGCTCTCAATCTTTCTGATTATCTGCTTTTCTGCAACTTTTTTCTCATTATAGTCGACATGAACTTGCTTTGTACCGGCCGATACCGTGCCTTCTTCTTGACCCCGTCCATCTCGCCGACTGCCCTTTTGATGCGGAGAGCGCATGATATGCAAGCAATATCGTTAGAGTAGAGATCCAGAGATCTATAGGCATTCAATCTTCACAAAGCAATCCTTTCCTTCTATTGCGACTTTTTCCATTGCCGGTAAGAGTAAGCATATGTCTTTTAGGATGCGGTGCTGAGGAACCTTTGTGTTACTTAAGCGTAACATGTATTAAGATAAACGTTACATTTTCGTAATCCTTTATTCTAAAAAACATTTAAAATTCAGCGGGTTGTATCTGGCAAGAAAATTGTATTACCTCTGGCTTGAATTGCATTTTGTCAAGTATTGCATTTCGCCCAGAGTTGATGAAATTTTAGAGCTTATAAAATCAAAAAAGATGTAATAACATGGCCTTTGAGAAATCATGGAAGGAGGAGCAATATGAAGAAGATGTTTGTCTGTTGTCTGGCTTTGCTATTCGCCTCCACGGTTACGGCGGCGGAGAAGAACCTTGTCGAGCTGCACAAGAATGCCGGAAAGATGAGCAACAAGGAATGCCTGGCGTGCCATGGCAAGATCATAAAAGACGTTACGCTCAACAAGAAGTTCAAGACGTATCACCGGGTCCATCTGGAATCGAAACTGGACACGCCAAAGAATTGCGCCGATTGTCACCAGTCCATTGACGTAAGGAACGGTTCGGCGGCCGCCCTGCGGAAACAGGTCGATCCGCAGATCTGCGCCGGGTGCCACAGCGGCGGCATGAAAGGCGCAAAAGTATTGTATGCGCAATAAAGGAGGATGTCGATGAGCGAGAAACGGAATATTACGGAAGAAGAAAAGAGGTTGTTCGAGCAGGTCACGGGAAAGGAATTTACGAGACGATCGTTCCTGAAGTGGACCTCGGCCCTTGCCGGGGCGGCTGTCGCGAGCGGCCTGCTCTGGGACGATAAGTTCGGCCTGTTCCGGGAGGCCAGCGCGCAGGAGAAGATGTCGGGGAAAGGGAAATGGATTCACACGACCTGTCAGATGTGCGGCGGGACCTCCGGCATAAAGGTCCACGTGGTGGACGGCAGGGTCGTGAAGATCGAGCCGAACGAGTACAACCCGATAGGGGTCATGAATATCTCGGCGGATTATGAAAAGTTCAAGACGCTCGGCGGAAGGATGTGCCCGAAAGGGAATTCCGGCGCAAGGGCGCTCTACGATCCCGACAGGTTAAAAAAACCTATGAAGCGCATCGGGCCGCGGGGCTCGGGGAAGTGGAAGGCCATCTCATGGGACGAGGCCCTCGACGAAGTCTCAAGAAATCTTTTGAGCATCCGGGAGAAATACGGCCCTGAGGCGCTTTTCTGGGCCACGGAAGACTCCTCATTCACCGATATGCAGGGTGATTTCAATCTTCTCTACGGCTCTCCAAACTATTCCATGCATTCGAATCTCTGCGATGTTGCAAGAAAAGCTTCGTTTAAACTGGTTATGGGAGATGACAGGCCGCTGCCTGATTTCGCGAACACGAAATACGCCCTTGTGTTCGGGGGGAACCCGATGGGCGCCACGAAGTGGGCCCACCTGCCGGGCATCTGGAACCTCGGCAGGGCGCGGGGCGCGAAGATGGTGGTCGTCGATCCCATTTTGAGTCAAACCGCCGCGAAGGCCGACGAATGGATACCCGTCAGGCCGGGAACCGACGGCGCTCTTGCCCTCGCGCTTGGGCATGAGATCGTGGCGAACAAATGGTACGATCAGGAGTTCATAAACAATTACACCGTGGGCTTCGAAAAATACGCTGCCTTTGTCGCCGATAAGACCCCGGAATGGGCGGAGAAAATAACTTCCGTCCCCGCGGAAACCATACGGAGGATCGCAAAGGAGCTTGCATCGGCAAAACCCGCAATCGTCGATGTGTGGAGCGGACCGGGGCATCACACGAATGCCACGGACGGTGGAAGGGCGATTGCGATGCTTCCCGCTCTCCTGGGGCAGTATGACAAACCGGGCACGATGATGAGCAGGCAGGCAAAAGGCGGTAAACGACGGGCCTTCAACGTGGACAAGCCGAAGGCCGCGAGGATCGACGGACTGGGAACAAAATATCCTTTTGGACACGGATCGGGGATATACGTGGAGACCCGTGACGCAATGATCTCGGGCCAGCCTTATCAGCTCAAAGCGGGTGTATTCATGTTCCAGAACTTCGTTATGTCCGTTCCCAATACGAAGAAGAACATCGAGGCCCTGAAAAAGCTTGAGTACATAGTCGTCTTTGACACGATGATGAGCGAGACCGCGGAGCTTGCGGATATCGTGATTCCGGGCAGCCATTATCTTGAGCGGTGGGAGATAAACGCCAACTGGGTAACCTTCCCGGCTACGGCCATACGCCAGCCTGCCGTCAAGTCCGTGATCAACGGCATGACGGAGCAGGAGTTTATCCTCGCCCTTGCAAAAAAGATGGGCTTGAAAGACAAGGACGGCAAGACCCTGCCTGCCACGTATCAGGACTATATGTCCGACCAGCTCAAAAACGGTCCAATCGGGAAGACGCTGGACGAAATGCTGGCGCTCCCGGGCGCGGTGTTCATCGGCGGAGAAACCCATTACGAGAAGTACAAGACATCAGGTTTTGCTACGCCGTCTAAGAAGATCGAGTTCTCTTCCGAGCAGATGGAGAAAAAGGGGTTGAATTCTCTGCCGGAATATGCCGAGCCGACCTTCAAGCCGACCTCCGATTTCCCGCTCTATCTGGTCAACTTCAAGCAGGCCGAGCATACGCATTCCCGGACGTTCAACAACGATTATCTTATGGAAATGAAGCCGGACAACCCGCTCATGATGAATTCCGCCACCGTAGCGCGGCTCGGTTTGCAGGACGGGGACGCCATATGGATCGAGTCCCCCTATGGCAAGGCAAAGGCCACGGTGCAGGCAACCGAGCGGATCCATCCCGAGGTCGTCGCGCTTCAGCACGGGTACGGCCATTGGGGCTTCGGGAAGATAGCGAGAGGCGCGTTGAACAAGATCAACACCTGGTCTCCGGCAGGGACCGGTGATGGCCAATTTCTCGCGGGAGTGGCGGAGAAGACCTCGGGCATGGCGGTCCATAAAGAAATCGGCGTAAAAGTCGTGAAGGCATAGGGAGGCGATAACCATGGCGAAAAATCCAAAGCAGATGGCGTGGCTTTTCAATGAGAAGAATTGCATTGCCTGCAGGGCGTGCGAGGCGGGCTGCAAACAGGAGTTCGACCTCTCCGTCGGCGTAAGACGAAGGAGAGTTATCATCAAGGAAGAGGGGAAATATCCGAACATGAAGGTGCGGTATATCTCCTCTGCTTGCAATCACTGCGAAGAGCCGGCCTGCATGAAGGCCTGTCCTTCGCAGGCGATAACAAAAGAGCCGGAGTTCGGCGCGGTCCTGATCAACCAGGACAAGTGCATAGGCTGCAAGCGATGCGCGGCCGCGTGCCCGTACGGAGCGCCGACCTTCGACGAGAAAAAGAAGAAGATGGACAAATGTACTTTCTGCATTCACCGGTTGAAAGCAGGGCTCCCGCCCGCGTGCGTAAGGACCTGCATGGGCTACGCTCTTTCAAACGGAAAACTTTCGGACGTGGAGGCAGGCAAGGCGTTTCCCGACCCTGTGTTCAAAGGAGAGCTCGTCGACCGGTTGCCGAATTTCGCGGACCCCAAGTTGACTATCCCGTCGGCGAGATTCGTCGAGAATAAGTAAGTAGGGAGGCAGGAGGGGCGGGCGAGCCCGCCCCTCCTGAAGTTTGGCTATGACGACAGTTGAAATCGCGATGCCGGGAGAGGCGATCGGTTTACTCGGAAGCATGTATCTCTGCAAGCCTTCCCGGAAGGCACTTGAGATCTGGAAGAGGGCGCTTGCAGAAGACACGTCGATTTTCCTTGCCGGGCTGAAAAAGGCGGTCAGCGGGATAGACGCGAATTCGGAAGATGAGCTGGAAAATCTTCTATCGGAGCATACCCGTCTTTTTATCGGGCCGTACAAACTGCCCTGCCCGCCGTGGGAGTCCGTCTATACCTCTCCCAAGAGACTCATGATGCAGGACGCCGCGGGCCAGGTCCGGAAAATATACGAGGAAGCAGGGCTCACGATAAATTCCGCCGAGGTAATGCCGGACCATATAGGAGCGGAGCTGAACTTTCTCGCCCTCTTGCTGCAGAGAACCCGCTCGGAAGCGGACGGGAAAAATGAATATATGAGGCTTACAGAAAAGCTCCTGGACGAGCATCTCTTGAAATGGACGCCGGAATTTACGCGAGACATGGAAGAGGCTGCGGAGACTTTGTTCTACAAAGAGCTGGCAAGGGCTACAAGAAAGGTAATAGACTTTGTCGGGAGATAATGATATGGAGACTATTTCTGCAAAAGCCCGTAAAACTGATTTTATCATCCTCTTGGAGGAGTCGATAAAAATCCACGGACATCTCTGCCCCGGCCAGGTACTTGGGGTGAAGATGTCCATGCTCGGGCTAAGAGAGATAGGGATATCAAACCCAAAGGGAAAAGACAGAAAGAGCATCATCGTTTTTGTCGAGATGGACCGGTGCGCGACGGATGCCGTGCAGTCTGTCACCGGCTGCAGCCTCGGACACAGGACCATGAAATTCATGGACTACGGGAAGATGGCTGCGACGTTTGTGAATCTGAAAACAGGAAGGGCTATAAGGGTTGTCGCAAAAGAGGAGCCCCGTCAGAAGGCAAAGGAATATTTCCCGGAAATCGAAAATAAGTATGAGGCCCAGCTTGAGGCATACAAGGTCATGGCTGACAATGAGCTTTTTGACGTCATGGAAGTCCGTGTGAAGATAAATCCTGAAGACATGCCCGGAAGACCGCTCAAGCGGGTCCCTTGCATGCGCTGCGGAGAATTCGTACAGGACATGCGGGAGGTTCATAGGGACGGAAATGTTTTTTGCAGGCCCTGTGCCGCTGCCGGATATTATGAGCCTGTCGGGGAGGCTATTTTCTGAGCCGGCGCTATGCAAATATCCCATAACGGATGAAAGGCAATAATGGAGATTAAATCAAAACTCTGGATCGAGTTTGGAGGAAAACCGGTCTTCGGACGAGGCAGAAGGTTTCTGCTTGAGGCCATAGACAAATACGGCTCGATAAACCAGGCTGCAAAAGAGATCAATATCTCCTACAGAAAGGCCTGGGGCTATATAAAGGCGATGGAAGAAAGGCTTGGCTTTAAGCTTATCGAGCGACAGACCGGCGGGAAAAACGGCGGGGGCGCCACGCTTACCGATGAGGCGAAGGAATTCCTCAAAAAGTATGAGGAACTTGAGCTGGGTATTAGAGAGATTGTTGACGAGAGGTTCAGAAAAATATTCAAAGATAACGGATTATAGAGGAGGGTCTTTATGTGTGATTCATCGCATGAGAGTCATACTCCCGGAACGAAGAAGCTGGCTGTTGCCGAAGCCGTAGGCACTGTCCTCGCCCATGACATAACAGAAATACGTCCGGGAGAGTTCAAAGGACGCGCCTTCAAGAAAGGACATATTATCAGGCAGGAAGATGTCTGCCATCTTCAAAGACTTGGCAAGGAAAATCTCTTTGTACTGAATATCGCGGACGAAGAGATGCACGAAGACGATGCTGCATACGCCCTTGCACATGCGCTCATAGGTGAGGGAGTGAAGATAAATGGCGAGCCTAAAGAGGGGAAGATAAACATCATTGCCGAAGCGGACGGGCTTTTAAAGATTAATAAAGACTCGCTCCTTGCCTTCAATATGCTTGGTGATGTCATGTGCGCTACGGTCCACAGTAACGCGATTGTGAAAAAAGGTCAGACGGTTGCAGGTACAAGAGCAATCCCATTGATTGTCAAAAAAGCTGTTGTGCAGGCAGCGATGAAGATCGGTGAGCAGGCCGGGAAAATCATTCAGGTCAAAGCGATCAGGAAGCCGAAGGCCGGTGTCGTCATCACGGGAAATGAGGTCTATTATGGGAGGATAAAGGATGCCTTCGCTCCGATTATTAAGAGCAAGATAGAGGCATTCGGCGGCGAAATCGTCGGCACATACTACGCGCCTGATGATGAATCATTCATCGAGGCAAGGCTGAGAGAGCTTATAAATGCCGGAGCTGACCTGCTCATCACCACGGGCGGCATGTCTGTTGACCCGGACGATGTGACGCGCTTTGCAATACGGAATCTTGGAGTGGAGGATATCACTTACGGTTCGGCAGTTCTTCCGGGAGCAATGTTTCTGGTTGCCTATCTCGGCGCGATCCCAATCCTTGGCATTCCTGCTTGCGGCATGTATGCGAAGACCACTGTCTTTGATCTGATGCTACCGAGGGTCCTTGCTGGTGAGAAAGTAGGACGAAAAGAGCTTGCGGAGCTCGGACACGGCGGGCTCTGCATGAAATGTGGGCAGTGCCGCTATCCCCTCTGCCCCTTCGGGAAATAAGGAGAGAGCTGGGAAGCTGGCGGTCCGCTTTGCATCCATGATGCCGGTTAATTCCCGTCGTTTCCTCTCAGCAGGTGAGGTGCAGCGCTGCGATGACCGTCCTGTCTTTCTTCGTGCTGTTATAGATATCAACGGCCTTTTCGGTCCTTTCGACCCGGAGCTCTATCCCCTTCGAGCCGACGAACCCGACCGTCTCCTCCGGTACGGTCATGACGCCCGAATACCCGGTGCCTACTATCAGCAGACCGGGCTTTGCCCGGATGATATCGGCAAGATCGACAGCCTGGAGGGAGTGGCCTTCCTTTCGCCGCCATGAGGCGTCGACGCGCCCGGGATAGACGATGACGTCGGAGGTGTAGGTCTTGCCGTCAATGACTATCTTTCCGAAAGAATAATGTTCGATCCTCATATTTCATTCTACCACTGAAATGAACGCCTTCGCTGTTTCGGGCACCGTCCTGCCGCGCGCAAGCTGCCGGGTACCGGGGTCGAACCGAGCATTGCGATCAGATTGAAGTAAAAGAGGAACACATGCCAACCGCCTTCGTTCCCGATGCTTCCCCCGCCGATCATGTGGAGCCTGTCTATTATACAGGGCTCCTCCTGTGGAGCGCCTGAGTGTGGAAGGATTACGTCCGTGTACGAAACAGCCTCACCTTCAACATCCCTCCCGTTCCGGCGTCTCGAATTCGGGAGATCCTTTGATTATACTAGAGAGGGAAGAGCGGACCGATGGAAAGGGAGCGGAAAAAAGAACAGACCGGGGCAGAGGCCGGGTTGCTTTCCGGGCCTCAGGGTGCGGCAGCGCTCGCCGAAGGCGCGATCAGGGACCATCGAAAACTCAGGGCGATCGTTTCGCTCCTGTATGGCGAGAAGATGGAAGAGCGGCTTGTCGCTGCAAAGGCGCTCGGAGAAATTGCGAGGCGCGTCCCTGACCTCATGAGGCAGAGGTGGGAACGCATCTTCAGGGCCTTTGACGACACGATGAGCTGCTGGGGGGCCGCGGAGGCCCTGGGCGAGATCGCGAGAAACCTTCCGGAACAGAGAAGAAAGATCGAACTTTTTCTGAAAGGATTCAGGAAAGACGAGTGCAGCTGCCAGGGTTATATATGGGGGATGTGCAGGATCTGCCAGGTCGAAATGGAGAGGACACGGGAGTTTGCACCGGAGCTCATCGGTTTTCTTGGGTCGCAGAACGTCTGCATGACCGGTCAGGCTATCTGGGCCATCGGCGAACTCGGGATAAGAGAGGCATCGGACAAAGTGGAGAGTTTTTTGAGGGACGAAAGGGAGACCTGGGTCTTCGAAAATGATTCTGCCTGCGTCAAAAGCATCGGCAGGATTGCGGAGGAAGCTCTCCGGAAGCTGGCGCGCTCAGGGGATGCTATTCAGTCTTGAATCTCTTTCAGTCCGCTTTGCATCCATGATGCCGGTTAATTCCCGTCGTTTCCTCTCAGCAGGTGAGGTGCAGCGCTGCGATGACCGTCCTGCCGCGCGCAGACGGCCGGGTACCGTGGTTTGGGAAAGAAAAGAGACAAACTACTTTTTTCATGCCCGTCCATGCACTCCGGACTTTTTGCCCGCACGGTGCCGCAGCAGCGCTCCGCCGTGCCAAAGGGTGATAATAAGGGCGGGAGTTTCTCTTCTGCGGCGGGGGGAGGAAGGCGTCCCTTCTTAGTCCTCAATCAGCCTGCTCAGTTTTCTCTCCCTCTTCCTCGATAACGACGAGCACCAGGCCGCAATCGGGGCACTCACGGTCGGCGGCGCCGATGGAGGAACCGCAGGCCGGGCATTTGCCCTCACTGACGAGTTCACGTGAAGCGCGGATCTCGGGATGCATTTCCATGAAGTATTCCTCGATCCGCTCCTGAGCACGTTCAAGGTCCTCCTGCGATACGACCAAACGGCATTTATCGCTGCAACAGCCTTTCTTGCAGCCTGCATCGGAACGGACGGTGCAGGGGATACCGGCGTCGATGAGGACTGCGTACAGTTCACTCAGCCACTTCAGATCACCCTCCCTGACCACGACCTCGTTCTCGACGGCCTTCTCCATGAGCCGTTTCTTTTCTTCCTGAGCCTTTTTGTGCTCCTCGGGCAGCAGGAGGACCGCCCCGCAATCAGCGCATTTCTCGATATGCGGGAGGTACTCGGTTTCGCAATCAGGGCATATCTTATTCCGGTTCATAGTTTGCGACAGGGGAAGCAACTATATTTGTTTTCAGGGGTCATTGTAGATATATTAGCAGAACCGGCCGTGCTTTGGACTAATCCTTGTGTTCGTCCGTCGGCATCGCAGGGGCCTTTTCGAGCTTCAGATGAAGCTGCTTTTCACCCGATTTCTCGAAGACCAGGGTCAGCGTAATAGGCGAGCCCTCGACCAAGGTCCTCGGCATGTCCTCGATCATTACATGGCTGCCTCCCAACTTGAACACCGTAGAGCTCCCTCCGTTGATATCGACGGTCGCGACTTGCCCCATGCGCTTATCCTCCATAACGTGAAACGACACTTTCGCACCCGGTATGTCCGTGCTGACACCCTTCAGCACATCCGCGCCTCCGTCGTTCCTGATCGTCATGGCAACCATGGCCTCACCGTAAATGACGGGCGACAATATGGCCTTCGGCGACTCGATGCTGATCCGCGGCGGCTCGCTGTGGCATGCCGCCAGGATGACGGCTCCGAGAAATACGACCGATGCGATGATGGAAAACTTCCCTTGCCTTCCCGGGTTTATGGTCATGCTCTCCCTCCTGATGCCTGGAAGGCCGTGCCGTGATATCCTGTCCTTCGGCCCGCTGAAATTATCCGTTTCATTGCCTGAATCCTCTCTGCAGGATACTTTATTGTACCAAACCCGGAAGGAAGCAGCCTGTCCCTTTTTCTCCTTTCATAAAAGACTGTTCATAGTATCCGTCTGATCTTGGTGAAGGCCTCTTCTATGATGTGCGGCTCAGGCAGGAACGTGGTCCTGAAATAGACCCCATCCTCCTGCCGGCCGAATCCTGAACCGGGAACAAAGACGACGCCTTCCTTCAGCGCGGCCCGCACGAACTGCACGTCCTTCTTCCATTTCGTCGTTTCTATCTTGATGAACGCGTAGAACGTGCCCTTTGGAACAGGGAATGAGAGCGGCAGCTTCCCTGCCATCTTCATAAACGTGTCCCTTCTTTCGATGAGCTTCGCCTTTATGTTTGCGAGATACGCCGGATATGACGGGTGCACCAGTGCGGCCGCAGCCGCTTTCTGGTACTCCCAGTTTACCGAGAGGCGCTGGTTGCAGAGCAGGAAGAACGCATTCTTGACCTCTGACCATTTGTCGCCGTGGAACGCCACCCATCCTATTCGTGCGCCAGGGTAGTTGAAGTCCTTCGAAAGCGAACTGCCGTATATGAAAGACACCTTGTCCCGCGCTATCTTTCTGAAGTCCACCTGTTTGCCTTCCAATATCAGCTGGTCGTAGGAGCCGTCGTAAAATATGGGGACATCGAACTCGTCGCAGAGCTTCACGACGTCCGAGAGGTTCTTTTCCGAATAGACGGAGCCCAGCGGGTTGTTCGGGTTGATGATCACCATCGCCTTTGCGCCCTCGATCTTCTTTGCCAGATTTACTACGTCTATCTGGCCCTTTTCATCGTGCCTGTAAAACACGGTGTCGCCCTCGAACTGCTTTGCCTTGCTCAGGTAAAGGGGATATACCGGGTTCGGAAGAAGCACCTTCTCCCCGAAGCCGATGAACGAATGGAAAAAGAAGTCTATTCCCTCGGTGAGGCCGGCAACGGCAAACACATCCTCGCGTCTGCACTTCTCGATCTTTGCCACGGTATCACAGAACTCCTCGTCGCCTTCGGAAGGGGCATACCCTTTCCAGTTCTCGTCGAGCGCGCTCTTCACCCGCTCGGCTATCACGTTGAACGGCGGGAAGCCGTACTGGGGCGGGTCCCCGATATTGAGGTAGATCATCTTCTTGCCCTTTGCCTCCTCGCGCTTCGCCTCCATTACGATGTCGCGTATCGGGTAGCTTACGACGTTCATCCTTTCCGTGGGTCTGTAAGGCAACTGCCGTTTCAGCTGAAACATATCATCATCCTTTGCATTTTATGGCCGCATCCCTGCGTTTGGCGGGCGGGAATGTCATTGCCGATTGAATTTTTCCTATTAAACAAGAATAACAATTTAAGAAACAGATTGACAAAGGAAGGTCGGCAAAAAAGCTCAGTTTCCATGGCTATTCTACGGTGATCATCCGGAACGGAGAGTGTAGACAATCGGGTGCGGCACAGCCCCGGCATTTACTGTAATCGGATGCGGCTCAAAGAATCTCCTAGTCGCTTCGGAGTGAGGCCTCTGTATACATCTCCTTCCCCTCGCTCAGTCTGAGCCAGCCTTTCACGATCCTGTAGATCACCCAGACGAGGTCGACACCGAGGAGAAAGAATCCGATGCCGGATAGTACGGTCAGGGCGCCGACTGCGCCCCAGAGGAGGCCGAACCAGAAGGTCCTGATCTGCCAGCGGAAGTGGGAGGCAAGCCAGGTGCCCTGAACATCTTCTCTTTTGAGATAATTGATGATGACCGCCGCGATGATCGTTACGCCGAGGACGAAGGAGCCTGCCTGGAGGGCGTAGACGATCGTCGTGACCGTCTTTGCCTGCTGTGATCCGCCCTAACCGGAAGTCTCGGTTTGTAGCCTAATTCACCCATGGCGGTGAGAAACTTTTTCAGATTGTCCGCTGACAACTCTACGATCAGATCAAGATCGGCGGTGAACTGTCCACCGCTCGGGCCTGTATCCTGGACTGAAACGGCATGATTCTAAAGTAAAAAGAAGGCAATACAGAAGCTCTTGACAAGTCCCCGGAAAATATGATAAATATTAACTGTTAGCACTCTCAGCTGGTGAGTGCTAACGCGGTTTGCCGAAAGTTTCGGAGCACAAAAACGAAGGAGGTGGATGTTATGTTATGGTCGGAACTGGAGAGGTTCGGCAGGTTTCTCGATCCATGGCGTGAATTCGAAAGCATGAACAGAGCCCTTGCGAGGTTGTCGGCGCCGGTGACAGTCGAATTCCCGGCAGTCAACCTGTGGGCTTCCGAAGAGCATGCGGTCGTCACTGCGGAAATCCCGGGAATCGACCCCGAGTCACTCGATATCTCCATTGTCGACAAGACCCTCACGCTTCGCGGGGCGCGGCGGCTGGAGGAATTGAAGGAGGGCGAGGCCTACCACCGCAGAGAACGCTGGCACGGACAGCTCACCAAGATGGTCGAACTGCCCTTTGCCGTTGATTCAAGCAGGGTGCAGGCGCGGTTTCTGAAAGGTGTCTTGTCTGTGTCTTTGCCGCGTGCCGAAGCCGAGAAGCCGAGGAAGATAGTGATCAACCCAAGCTGACATACGAGGAGGTGAAGGGAATGGAAGATGTGAAAAGAGAGATCGAAAAGAAAGAGGCATCGACGCCCGGCCAGGGAGAGCGCACGAGACAGCGCCGTGTCTACACGCCTGACGTCGATATTATGGAGAAGAAGGACGAGATGGTCGTGATTGCCGATATGCCGGGGGTAGATGAGAAGTCCGTCGACGTGACCCTCGATAAGAATGTGCTGACCATCCATGGCAGGGTGGATGCCGAAATACCCGAAAACCACAAGCTTCTTCTGTCTGAATACGGGATCGGCGATTTTCAGAGGACCTTTACCCTGTCTGACGAGGTGGACAGGGACAGGATTCGCGCAACAGTGAAGAACGGTGTCTTGAAACTCGTGCTGCCCAAGGCAGAGGCGGCCAAAATGAGGAAAATACCGATTCAGGCCGAAGCATAACAGGGCCGTGAAGCTCAATCCAGGGTGAAGAGAGATCCCGAAAGGAGGTATTTGTCATGGCTATCAGAAACCTGGCGCCGTTCGGAAAGAAGAGTGTCCCGGTACAGCGTGAAGACGAAAATCCCTTTGCCCTTCTCCGGCGGGAGATGGACACCCTGTTCGAGAACTACTTCCGCGGCTTCGATCTCGAGCCCTTCGAAAGCCGCATGGGCGCCTTTGATCCGAAGGTCGACGTGATCGAAAATGACAAGGAGATCAAGGTCTCTGCCGAACTTCCCGGCATGGACGAAAAGGAGATCGATATATCGCTCCAAAACGGCATGCTGACGATCAAAGGTGAGAAGAAAGAGGAAAAGGAAGACAAGAGAAAAGACTACTACAGAATGGAGCGCTCCTACGGCTCTTTCAGCAGGACCATTCCGCTTCCTGTCGAGGTCGAAACAGATAAGGTCGAGGCCGCGTTCAAAAAGGGCGTGCTCAGCATAACGCTTCCCAAGACCGCAAAGGCTCTTGCGGAAACAAAGAAGATCTCTGTGAAAGTTGAATAGTGAGATGAAGGGCCGTAAGTCGGATGCTGCCGAAGGCCGGGTATTTATGCGATAGCACCTGTCCCAGGGGCGGCAAAGCCGTAAGGGGCCGGCCGGTCCGAAGGAACAAGAAAGGGTTACGGAAAAAACGTAACCCTGGATTTTTCTTGGCGTCCCCAATGGGATTCGAACCCATGTTACCGCCTTGAAAGGGCGATGTCCTAGGCCGGGCTAGACGATGGGGACATCAAAACCTTAGTCCGTGATGGGTATACGTTGTGAACACTTCTTCATCAGGCGCTCGTGGAGCCTTTTTCTCATCACATATCACGCGTTACCCAATGCGGTTTTTTTGGTGAGCCGCGATGGATTCGAACCATCGACCCACGCCTTAAAAGGGCGTTGCTCTGCCAACTGAGCTAGCGGCCCTCCGGAACCTATAGAATACACGCTAAAATGCACCCTTGTCAATCCGATCAAAACTTCCCTGATCGGGGAAGAATTCATCGTTAAGACAATTCCGAACTCCCCCCTGCGCATGGGGACGAAGGGGAGTTTCTCAAATATGAACAGTCTCCCGGCAAAAACGGCATCCCTCTTTTCGAAAGAGGGGTCTTTTCAAATAGGGGCGTTCCCCGGATCAATGTCACCATTCTTGTGAACTCCATAGTACCTGATACGATGAGCCTGAAATCAGTTGCTTTTGTCAGTGTTTAAAAATATAATACGGCAATGCTGGCAAAGATACGGAGCGCGAGCGTCGTCGGTATCGACGCGCATGTGGTCGAGGTCGAGGTCGATATCACGGCGAGGGGCCTGCCCCATTTCTCGATGGTGGGCCTTCCCGACCTCGCGGTGAAGGAAAGCCGCGACAGGGTGAGGCCGGCGCTCAAGAATATCGGCTTCAATTTCCCCTTGAAACAGATCACCGTGAACCTTGCCCCCGCGGACTTGAAGAAAGAGGGCTCGGCTTTCGATCTGCCGATAGCGATAGGTATCATCGCTGCTGAGGGCGTGATCGATTCCGGGTTTCTCGACGGGTATCTCTTTACCGGCGAACTCTCTCTCGACGGCAGGATAAAACCGGTGCGGGGCGCGCTCTCGATGGCGATCCTCGCAAAAGGCATGGGATTGAAGGGGCTCATCCTCCCGAAAGAGAACGCCCCGGAGGCCGCGGTCGTGAGCGGCGTCGATGTCTTCGGCCTCGAAAGCCTTCCCGCAGTGATCGAATTCCTGACCTCGGACAACGGAAAGGTCGCACTGAAGATAGAAGCGGCACAGGCGCTTGAGGAAAACTCGGTCTACGAAGAAGACTTCTCCGAGGTGAAGGGCCAGGAGCACGCGAAGCGGGCGCTCGAGGTCTCTGCCGCCGGAGGCCATAACGTTCTGACGATCGGTCCGCCCGGCTCGGGCAAGACGATGCTTTCGAAGAGACTGCCGACGATACTCCCCGGAATGACCTTCGAGGAGGCGCTGGAAACAACGAGGATCCATAGCGTCGCGGGGCTTTTGAAGGACGGTCAGCCGCTTCTCGCGATACGGCCCTTCAGGTCCCCCCATCATACCATCTCCGATGTCGCTCTGATCGGGGGCGGGCAGGTACCGAAGCCCGGCGAGGTGAGTCTTGCGCACCACGGCGTCCTTTTTCTGGACGAGCTCCCCGAATTCAAGAGGAATGTCCTCGAAGTCCTGAGGCAGCCCCTCGAAAACGGCGAGGTGACCGTATCGAGGGCGGTCGCCTCGATCACCTATCCCGCCTCCTTCATGCTTGTGAGCGCGATGAACCCCTGTCCCTGCGGCTACCTCGGCGACCCGAGGCACCAGTGCACGTGCAGTCCGGGGCAGATCCACCGGTACCGGCGGAGGGTCTCCGGTCCTCTGCTCGACAGAATCGATATCCATATCGAAGTGCCGGCTGTGCCGCACAAGGAGCTCTCGACGGATTTTTCAGGGGAGAGGTCCGAGACGATACGCGACAGGGTGGTGAGTGCGAGGAACCGGCAGCTGGAACGGTTCAGGAACGACAAGATTTACTGCAACGGACAGATGAAGGCACGGCATATCAAGAAATACTGCAAACTGAAGGAAGACGCCCATACCCTTCTCGACAATGCGATGCACAGACTCGGGCTGAGCGCGAGGGCGTACATGAGGATATTGAAAGTGTCGAGGACGATCGCGGACCTCGAAAGCGCCGAGGATATCCAGAGCCACCATGTATCCGAGGCGATCCAGTACAGGACCCTGGACAGGGGAGTGTTCTAAGCGGTATGAATTGCGACCGTTGAACGGCAGTATCGCAAGTAAATAGAGGTTAGAACTGGAGATAACGGTTTTGGGTGTGACCCTCCGGGCTCATTACTTTCACAATTAACAAGGCAACAGCCTATCTGATGATGCTTGCACAGGTGGACAACCTTCACTTATAGACGGTCGCAGCACTTTTCCGACCCCATACCAAAAATACTGTGTTTGCCCGATAGATTTTCTTGCGCAGGATTGTTAGAGGGTAGCATATTTTTAGTGGCATACGGACTAAGAGACGAAGAGTACCTTCGGCTGAAAACCTTACCTGCATGCTCAAGGAGAAATGAAATGACCGGGCTTTTCAAACGTGGTATATCCTTAACGCAAATCTGTTCTTCTGGGGCGGTGATTGATGGATTGTGAGTTCAGTTGTGCGCTGAAAATCGTATCAGCGGTAGTTCTTGCTTTCTTTTTGTGGACCTTTTGGGGAGTGGTTGATATTGTCTATGCGCTAAATACCGGTTCAAAGTTCAACGTTCAAGGTTTTACGTTAAAGACTGGGCAAACGAGAACACAGAAACCTGAAGAGAAATTCGAAAAGGACATAGCTGCTGAACTCGGAAATTCGCTGGTGAATATCTGCGAATATGTGCACAACAGCTTTAGTTGCGAACCCTATTATGGGTCTATAAAGGGTGCTAACCAGACGCTTCTTGAGAAGGCAGGAAATGACATCGATTTGGCTAGCGTGCTTATTGCTTTATTAAGGGCAACAGTATTCCTGCGAAATACACCTGTGGCACAAATAGAACTATCGACGAACAGGCTGATGAACTGGCTGGGTGGAGTGCGAGATCCGAGAACCGCAGCTCAGATCATTGACTTGGCTCCAGCCGCACTGTATTTCAGCTCAGTATAGCGCAATGCAGGCATGTCTTAAGGGGAACTTTTACGGATGTGCGGATGTGGGGGTTCGGAAAAGGTTAAATGGAGCCGAATGGCAATCAGAAAAGTTTGCAGCTTGACAATGACCAAGACGCCAATGGGACCTTTTGTTTGAAACGTAAAGGGAACAGAAGGCATCTCTGTAGGGGGAGGGGACTCATAGGTTTAGTGCTTCCAGCAAGGTCTAAATTAAGCAATGTCCGATTGTCCCGCCTCACCCATTTTTGGAATTTGCAATAAGATTCTCTTAGTGGTGAAACTGTGCCGCTCGGCTAATCTATGCTCACGTTTTAGACTTGACAACATCCATTCGAACATGAAGATATCAGAGAGTATTGCATTTATATGTTTTCTCTTTCTTCCGCAGTTGGCTTTTGGTTGGTGCGGGGAGACCGAATATCACACTTACGGGGCTTGTGCTAGCTCAGATGATATATGTTCTTACACTCCGATACCCGGCTATGGTTGTTATATTGACTGTTATTGGACAGATCCCAATTACGAAGTTGCGCTAACGACCAGTTTATGATACCAAGGAGATGAAGAAATAGGGTGACACTCCAAAGTGAGGTTTTGGAGAGGAGTGTCAGTGATGGAAGCAATAGAGGCAGTACAGAAGAGCGTTACGAAGAGGAAGGCCTCGGAGGGGAAGAGGAAGTTTTTCGGGGCCGATTTCAAGCTTCAGATAGTCAGGAAGTATCTTGAGGAGGGCGTTCCCGTCCCGGTGATCCTGCAGGAATGCGGGGTGAGCAAGGAGTCGGTGAGGCGGTGGGTAAGGGCCTACCGTAGTGAGGGGGAAGCGGGGCTCTTAAAGAGCCATAACGGCAAGGGACGGAGCCTGCCAGCCCCGGTTAAGAAGAAGATCGTAGAGATTAAAGAAGCTGTTGTTTTTCAAATTAACGCAGCCCAAACTTTCTGATTATTCCGACCCTTTCACGATGAGCTGGCCTTTGGTGTGGGGGGCCGAAGCCCCCTGCACTTCAAATGATCTCAGTGGAAGCGATGCGGA
>JAMCWJ010000010.1 GCA_023475105.1 Nitrospirota bacterium | reverse complement strand
TGATGTGTGCTGGGCCAAGAACAGAAGGGCGCACTTCGTGATACGCAAGGGGAGATGAGATGCTGCTAGTGTGCGGGTACAGATTTTCGCGTTTGGACCGGAAATCCGCGATGGGCTTGCGGTCGGTGGTGGTGGCGGCGGGCGTCCTCTTGGCGGCAGCAGGGTGTGTGTCCACGGGCGACCTCGACTCGCTGAGAGGCGACGTCAACCAGTTGAAGCGGGAGTCTTTCGAGCTCAAGAAAGAGACCTCCGAGCTGAAGAAGCATGCAGCGAGGAGCGTCAAGGAGGACTCCTTCGATGCGCTGAGGGAAAGTCAGGCGTCGCTGTACTCGCAGGTGAACGAGCAGTCGAAGGAGCTTCAGGTCCTCCAGGGAAGATTCGACGAGTATCGCTTCCAAATGGATAAGACGATGAAGGACAACGCGGTCGAGAGGGATCTGCTGCGGTCCCAGGTCAACTCCCTCGCGGCGCAGGTGAAGGCGCTCTCCGAGAAAATCGCCATGGTGGGAGAGACGAAACCGGCAGTCGCCGGACAGAAACCCGCGGCTGAAGAGGATGTCGGGAAGGCAGCGCAGCAGGACAGGTCCGGCGAAGGCGATCCGGGCGCGCTGTACGAGGCCGCTTACAACGCCTTCAGGGAAAAGAAATACAAGGATGCGCGCCAGAAGTTCGGGGCCTTCATCAAGAAGTTCCCCAATGAGAGTCTCGCGGGGAACGCGCAATACTGGACGGGAGAATGCTATTTTGCCGAGAAGGATTACGAGAATGCCATCCTTTCCTTCGAGACGGTCATCAAGCATTACCCGCACAGCGAGAAGATCCCGACCGCCCTTCTCAAGCAGGGGTTGTCCTTTGCGGCACTCGGAGACCAGAAGACCGCGAAGGTGATCTTCGACAAGATAATTGAGAAGTATCCTGATTCGAGGGAGGCGGGAATCGCGAAAAAGAAGAAGGCCGAAACCGAAAAAAGACCCCCGAAGAAGGGAAAACGATAGAAGCGCCGAGCAAATCCGCTGTTCAGCGTAATGAACGCCGAACAGATCTGATCCGGACACTCAAAACGGTTCTACGTTCCTGTCATTCGACAGACGTCGGGATTGAGGCACCGGGATGGAGGTTTCCGTATCTGCGCCGCGTGTGAATCCCCCGGCGTTGCGGTATAATAAAGAATGGAATTGCGGGACAACTTCCACCGCGTGATCGATTACATGCGCATCTCGATTACCGACAGGTGCAACCTTAGGTGCATCTATTGTATGCCCTCCGGGGGCGTCCGGCCGATCGAGCACAGAGAAATACTGAGCTATGAGGAGATCGCGAGGGTCGTGAAGGTCGCTGCGGCGCTCGGGGTGAGAAAGGTAAGGATTACGGGTGGAGAGCCCCTTGCGAGGAAGAATGTGAGCTTTCTTGTTTCTTCGCTCAAGGGCATTCCCGGTATCGAGGACATGAGTCTGACGACGAACGGGATCCTCCTCGAAAAATACGCGCGGGAGTTGTCTGGCGCCGGTTTGGACAGGGTGAACGTAAGCCTCGATTCCCTCCGCCCTCAACGGTACCGGGAGATCACGAGGGGAGGGGAAATCGGTTTCGTGATGAGGGGCATAGAGGCCGCGGAAGACGTGGGCTTGACACCGGTAAAAATGAACATGGTGCCGATCAGGGGCATGAATGACGGCGAGATCGAGGAGTTTGCGCGCATGACGCTGAGCACGCCGCGTCATGTGAGGTTCATCGAATTTATGCCGATAGGGGCGAGGGAGCTGTGGAGCGACGACCGCTATATCTCCTCCGACGAGACAAGGGCGGTCGTCGAGAAGATCGGGGCCCTCTCTCCCGTGCGGGCGAGGAAGAACGGACCTGCGAAGTATTTCAGGTTCGCAGGCGCTCCCGGGGTTGTCGGATTCATCAGCGCGCTCACCCATCACTTCTGTGCCGACTGCAATCGTCTGAGACTCACTGCGGACGGGAAGCTGAGGCCCTGTCTTTTTTCGGAGACCGAGATCGATCTGAAGCCCGCCCTCAGAAATTCACGGTCCGATGCCGAACTGGAACGCCTCTTGAGGCTGTCGATAGACGTGAAACCGGAGGGACACAATATCAGCCGGCGCGCCGATCTGGAATCGCTGAAGACGATGTCGAAGATAGGAGGATAGATGAAGCTCACCCACCTCGATGACGAAGGAAAGGCCAGGATGGTGGACGTCACGGAAAAGCCCCCCACCCGTAGGGAAGCGGTGGCAACGGGCAGCGTATACATGAATCCTGGCACACTCAGGCTGATCAGGGACAAGGCGATCCCGAAGGGCGATGTGATGGCGGTGGCGCGGGTCGCCGGCATCATGGCCGCGAAAAAGACATCGGAACTTGTGCCGATGTGCCATCCCCTTGCCATTACTTCGGTGACCGTCGATATGACCCTCGATGCGGAGAAGGACAGGATCGAAATCGAAACGAAGGTAGTGACGGTCGGTCAGACAGGGGTCGAGATGGAGGCGCTGACCGCGGTCGCCGTCGCCGCGCTGGCGATCTATGACATGTGCAAGGCAGTCGACAAGGAGATCACCATATCCGATATCATGCTGAGGGAAAAACGGGGAGGACGGAGCGGGGAGTTCAGGCGAAGCGACGCCGCCCCGGTTTCGTCGAAACGCACCGCAAAGAAATCCGGGAAGAAGTGAATACAGAGGCGCGTCGTTATGGTTGTTTCGCAATTGCCTATTGACAGCAGTTTATAACATGATAAAAAAACACTAAGGGTAGTCCCGCTAAAGCCATAATTCTTCAACCCGGTATCTTCATTCAATCAAGACTTTCTTTTCCTTCTGCTTCGCTTCCTCTGTCTTGGGAATTCTTATCTCAAGTATCCCGTCTTTGAACTGCGCCTTTACTTTGTCCGTTCGTACTTCAGAAGGCAGACTGAAACTACGCGTAAATGAACCATAGGAACGCTCCATACGGTAGTAATTCTTTTTTTCGACCTTTTCTTCCTTCTTTTTTTCTCCGGAGATCGTTATGGTATTATCCGTAAGCTTTACGTCGATATCTTCTTTCTTCAGCCCTGGAAGTTCGGCTCTTATCACAAAATCGCCGCCTTCCTCAAGGATATCAACACTCGGGGAGAGTTCTTCCATCTCGGGCATCCTCAGCCTCGGAAACCATGACGGACCGAACAAAGAAAAGGGTCTCCTGAAGAAATCCTCAAACCTTTTTTCCATCTCCGCGAAAGGAAACAGCGGCTTTGCCGGTTCAACCTTTGCCAATTCCTCTGATTCTTTCTTTGTCATAGGACGCCTCCTTAAGCTGACAATTATTACTTCGTCTAAAATTCATCTTACCCTGATTTTACAAGAAGTCAACTGCCCACTTTAGAAAAGCTAAATGGTACATTTCAATCGGTTATTTGTCGCCTTGATATCGCCTTCAAACTCTGCGACCGCAAGAAACAAATCAAAGATTGGGCAGCGTAGTGGAGACCTGTCTGAACTGTAATGACCTTGAATAAGGAGGTCAAAGAATCGAACATAGACACAGACACGAATATGAAACCACTTGTGATCCTAGTCCTGTATCCGGAGCAAGAGTATCCCGGTATCGAAGCAGCGAGATAAGAAGATGCAAGGGGGGTGCCTGCTCCCTTTCATGTTTCATTGTTTTTTTCATCTTGCCACATACGCCCCGCGAGTCTACAACCTTTATGCTGAGCTTGAGAGCATCAAGGCCACGCTCATTCAAGGCGGTTACCAAGGCTCTTGTGGTTTCATGTCAAGGCAGGATAAGCAAGGCAGGAATGTCCCGTGCTGGAGCAACAATTCGTAATAAGTTCCCCACTATTGTCCAAAGCCTATGATCACTGAAGTAAAGAGTCGTAATTATCCATGGAGTTCCATGAAGGGATAAGGGTAGACCTTATGATAAGTGTGGAGAGTCAGTAGTATGGAGGGTGAAGACAGGTAATTTGGTTGTGATATAATTTTTATAAGAACTCCAGCTTTCGTTCCTGACCCGAGAAGGATGACAAAGTCATGGCGGCCCATAAGACGAATAAGCAAATTACAAGGGAACTGAAAGAGATGCGGCAACAGCAAGAACGGTTGGAAATATGCAGACGCGAGCTGCTGAGAGCGCAGAAGACATATGACAGACTTATCGAGTCCGCCCCGGACGCTATGGTGTTTGTCAATAGGGAAGGGAAAGTCACGTTCATAAATGCCCAGATGGAGAAGCTGTTTGGATACCAAGAGGAGGAGCTGGTCGGAAAGGATCTTGAGATTTTGATCCCGGAGCAGTTCCGTGCCGGACATCGTGAAAAGATTTTAACGTATTTTTCCTGTCCCCGTGTTCGTCCTATGGGAACGGGTCGAGAATTCTTTTGTCTGAAAAAAGACGGCACGGAATTTACGGCAGACATCAGCTTGAGTCACTTGGAGACCGATGGGGTGTCACTCGCGATTGGGGCCATCAGAGACATAACGGAGCGAAGACGGGCAGAGCGTAAGATTCAGCAGAACTACTTCATCCAGAAGGTGATCAGCGCTGTCCTGAAGATCTCACTGGAACCCATTTCACTTGAGGAGCAGCTGGATCGTATCATTGATCTTATCCTTACTATTCCGGGCTTGGCATTTCAGTCTGAAGGATGCATCTATCTTGTAGAGGATGAGCCCGAGACGCTTGTTTTAAAGGTGGTTCGCAGAGTTTCCGCCTCACAGCCGGCTCCCTGCGAGAAGGTCCCTTTCGGTAAATGCTTATGCGGCCTTGCGGCATCGAGCCGTACAGCCATATTTGCCGACTGCCTCGATGAGCGTCATGAAATCCGACACGCAGGTGAAGTCCCCCATGGCCATTATTGTGTGCCCGTCGTGTGCGGAGAGAAGACACTCGGCCTGATTAATATATTTGTTAAGGAAGGACACAAGGGAACCCCGGAAGAAGAGGACTTCCTCACGGCGATTGCGATTACCCTCCATGGTATCATCGAGCGTCATCAGGCCGACATGGAAAAGCACCGGCTCATCGAACAACTCGCCGAATCCGAAAAACTCTCCGCACTCGGGAGAATCACGGCTAATGTGGCGCATGAAATCAGGAATCCGCTCTCAGCGATAGGCGGGTTTACAAGAAGACTCCACAAGAGATTTGCCAATGGCACGAAAGAGAAAGAATACACCGGATTGATATTCACGGAAGTTATCAGATTAGAAGGCATCTTACGGAATGTCCTGTCTTTTTCACGGCGTGCAGGGCCTCACGCGGAAGAGTGTAATATTATCGAGACTATTGAGAAAGCGTTATCCGTTTATGGAGAAATATGCGCTGAACGGGCGATAATCATAAATAAGGCCTTTGCAGATGTTCCCCTCATAGCTGTAGATAAAGAGCAAGTTCTTCAGGCAATCGAAAATCTCGTATCCAATGCGATAGACGCAATGCCGGGTGGCGGAGTACTTACTGTTACGGCCGATAGAGAAGTAGTGCAAGGTGTCGCATACATGGTGGTGAAAATAGGAGACACCGGCGGAGGAATACCGGAAGAAGATCTTAGCAAGATTTTTGAACCTTTTTATACTACAAAGCTGGATTTGAAAGGGGCGGGGCTGGGTCTTTCAATTACAAAGAAAATTGTTGAAGATCATGGGGGCGCTGTTCAAATAGACAGCAAGATAGGAGCAGGTTCTACTTTCAGTCTTTATTTCCCCTGGAAGCCAGGACTATAACTTACAAAACGTTTTCATGTAGTCTTCGCTCAGAGGCAATTTGTTTATCACATTCAAGGCCTCTTCGAGGCCGATGAATTGATTGGACTGTTCCCCTGAAAAGTACAGATTAAGTAAGATCCTACGGGAGACGCCAATGCAGGGATGGGTAGTGCCGCCACCGAAAAAGCCTGAAAAAGGCAAAGAAAAATTGAGGGAGGAAAGAGAAGAGAAGGTGCGGTGGCTTATCATGCATGGATTCCTCAGGTCAGAGCGATACTTCTGCATAAATGACGCTATAGAGTCTGCCGCCCCTGTTTATCCTCGTATCACACCACCCCTTTTCGCCTTCAGGTATAACACATCTCCGTTGACAGGTGCGGCATCCCACTTTTTTGCCGTCCAGTTTTTCGTATAAGTATGCCTCTCTTTCCATATTTTTATTTTACTATTTCAGGGATTATGTGCTAATCCTGAGTCCGTAATGAAAACTCGTTCTTGAGGACGTTGAGCAACCATAGAAAATGGCCGAAAATCGAAATACAATAGTAAAAGGAGAAGTTATGGAAAAGTGGAATATCCTTGCCACTGCGCGGAAGAGACAGGAACGATATGTCTTACGGCTTTTGAATAACTATGGAGAGTTCAGAGGCTCCGGATATCGGGACGTTATCCTTGGCTACGTTGCGAACGTACCCGCCTTCTTAGAGGCACTGGAGAGCATCCTGCGGGAAGCTCCCGGAAAACTGAGGTCTTTGGGCCAGATCGTGCCCCTGGAGAGGAATTTTTCGTTTGACGTCGCGGATTTCAGGGACAAGGCGAAAGAGGCTGTCTTCCCTTATATCGACCAGTTGGAAAACAGTAGATTTTTTGTCCGGGTCGTAAGGAGAGGACATAAGGGCGAGATATCGGGCATGGAAACGGAAAAAGAGCTCGATAAGTTCATTTTGGAGTCCCTTGAAAATAAAGGAAAGCGGGCCACAGTCAGCATTGAAGAGTTTGAGAAAATGATTATCATTGAGACCGTAGGAAACCGCGCCGGCGTCGGCCTCATGACCGGGGAAACAAAGGAGAGATATCCTTTTGTCAAAGTGAAATAATCGTCTATCCTTCCGCTCAGTTCGCGATACTACTTAGTTGAAATAGTGCGTTTCTCATCAGCGTCTTGTATATCCGGACAGATCGCTCAGGTGGTTGTCGAAACGGAATCTGACGGCGGCCGCCCTGGTACCATCCACAAGTGCCGCTGATACGGGCTGCATGCAGCATCAGCGGACAAATTTTGCAGGTACCTGCCGAGCCAATGCAGTCTGAAGTGCACCTTTTCGACAATCTCAATTTCGCTTCGGCCAGTCACTTCAACTTCTTAATGAATTCCCGTATAGGCAATGCAGGGAGAGTCGTGAGCTGCACCGAACCCCGTGCACCTATATCAGCGGACGTCTTCATAATCGTTTCGATATTAGGGGCTTCCACAATATTCACGAAATCATACTGTCCGAGAACCGCATACTGCTCACGGACCTTTACCCCCATTTTCTCGAGTTCCTTGTCCACCTCGAGTATCCTCTCGGGGTTCTGTTTGATTGTCTTGCGCCCTTCATCTGTAAGAGTACTCAAGATTACATAATACGGCATAACATCCTCCTTCCTTCTCACAAACACGGAAATTTGTAATTATCAGTTCTCTTAACGTCATTTTAATCTGAATTAATAAGAAGTCAACAATTTCACACCAAGCATTGCTAATAATTCAACGGTGAGCACGCAGGTTATAGTGGGAAACTTATGAATACGGTGAGATCAACCAAGTATCTTTGTTATCTCATCCCTGTCGAAAACAGGCAGATCTAAAGTCTCGCCACGCCTCTTTATCTTCAGCCCATGTTCTTTTGGCAAGATGTTTCCGATCTTCGTGGCAGGTATGCCGTTGTTGTTTAACGCCTTCAAAACCTTTTCGGTGTCACGAGGATTGACCGTAATAAGCAATGAACCTGATGCAATGAGACCGAGGGGATCCAATCCGTAGCGGCTGCAGAGGGTTTGACATTCCGGAAAAACAGGAATACATTTCTCTTCAACAATCAGTCCGACGTCTGCGGCACTTGCAACCTCGAAGAGACCGGTCGCCAGCCCGCCCTCGGTTGGATCGTGCATGGAGTGAACGTCAGCATATCGTCCTGCAATTTCCGCGTCTTTGAGAATACTGATTCCGGGGCGTTCTATGAAGTCCTTGCACTCTTGAACAAAACCTGAGCCAAAGACAGCTTCGAGATCTTTTCCCTTCCGGCGAGCGATAACGGATGTACCCTCAACAGCTATCGCCTTGGTGAGGAGTATATCATCTCCTGTCTTCGCACCACTTGTAGTTATAAGGCGATCCTTCTTAACCTCTCCGATCATTGCGCCTACTACAATGACCCTGTCAATGCCGGGAGTAATTTCAGTATGTCCCCCGCATAAGGAAACACCGATCTCCTTGCAGGCAAATGAAAGCTGCCGAAATATTTCCTCCACAAGTTCATTTGTTGTGTGCTTCTCAGGCAGAAGGATCGAAGTAAGAAGCCACAGGGGTTTCCCACCCATAGTAGCTATGTCATTTGCATTGATTCTTACGGTGTAAGTTCCTATATCTTCGGCTATAAATGTAATCGGATCCGTCTTTAGAAGGAGATACTTCTCACCCATGTCGACAGCAGCCGCATCCTCTCCGATCGCAGCACCTACCTTAACCCTCTCATCTAAAGATGTGTAGGCCTTAATCATCCTGGCGAGTATGTTGAGTGGCAGCTTTCCAGCCGGAAGTAACATGACTTTCCGGTTCATTTCTTATTTATACATTGCGGGTCTACCTCTCTTAAGACCTTTTTGCTTTTCGCCGCAGCCCTTTTCCCGGAGATCCCCTTTTTTGCGGGCACGATTCCTTTCTTGCTCTCACTAATGAGGTCGAAAGAAAGCGACATCTCCTCCTATTCCGTCATTCCGGCATGTCCGGAATCTTTCTTTGTTTTCAGAGAGGTTCCCGACGCGCTTCGCTTGCGTGAATGACACATGGTGCTCTTTTACCTATGACCTCCCTAGTAACTTCATGAAATATTAGTATCTACTCTCAGTCTAGTATCATTACCGCCTATGTCAAGGCATGCATTTACTAATACGTTCGTTAGTAGGATGTCATTCCCGCTTGTCGGGAATCCTTCTTAAGAGAGACTCCGGTCAAGCCGGAGTGACATTCAAAGGTATCCTACTTATGTTCCCCTTAGTAACAATCCCCTCACTGACAATTGTCCTTTTGTCTTTTCTTTTTTTGTAATGAGATCTAAATGTCCGTCGGGTCCTCATAAAGAGAAGAAAAGAGGGCGTTCCCCCTATTTTGATTGATGGTCGCGTATTTCTGTGATATAAGAGTATCAGGGGCACAAGGCATCTTGACCATTGTTCTGATCCTGAATGCATAATGTATCTTTCCAATCGCATCAGTGATACAGATAAAAAAGGGCCGGGATTCTGCGATATCTGCCAAGAAATGCTTGGCCTCTGAAACTGCATTTTGATGGACGGGTGATGATAATTGTTATACCATTAGAATAAAGGAGGTTTAGCATGGCAAGGCATGCAGAGATCAGCGGGAAGATCTTGGCCTACCTCACAACACGGCCGGAAGAAGGGGATACTTTGGAGGGGATAATGAACTGGTGGATGAAGTCGGATAAGGGGAAACATGCGATAGATGAATTGGAAGATGTCCTGAATTTAATGCTTGCAAAGGGTGAGTTGGAGAAAATTAAAGTCAAGAAAGATATTCTCGTTTACAAGGTCAAGAAAAGACAGAAAGTTTAAGCAATGAAAGAAGAGGCGCCGTCATTTTGGTAAGTCAATATCGTCTGCGCTATTTGGATAGACTACCGGATGTACGAGGAAAAGCGAGGTTCTCATGGCCCTCGTGATAGGTGTTCCGAAGGAGACGGCAGCAGATGAGAATCGCGTTTCCGTTGTGCCCGAAGTGGCCAGGAAATTCAAGCCCTTGGGGGCGGAGCTCTGTTTAGAACGCGGCGCCGGTGCGGGGAGCTGTTTCCGCGATGAGGAATTCGGGGAAGCGGATATTGCGGCGGATGCTGCCGGGGTATTTGCCAAGTCCCAGCTTATACTGAAAGTGCAGGCGCCTTCCCCTGACGAAATCCGTGCGATGCGGCAGGGCAGCACATTGATCGCTTTCCTCCGTCCCTTTGAGAACCCGGAACGTGCAAAACTTTTATGTGAGAAGAATATCACCAGCTTTGCCGTCGAATTGATTCCGCGCATTTCCCGCGCCCAGAGCATGGACGCGCTCACTTCTCAGGCCACGGCGGCCGGTTATGTCTGCGCCATTATGGCGGCCGGGAAATGCCCGAAATTTTTTCCGATGATAACGTCCGCCGCGGGAACCCTGCGGCCGGCCCGGGTCCTGGTAATCGGCGCGGGTGTTGCAGGGCTGCAGGCGATAGCGACTGCCCACCGCCTGGGTGCAATTGTTGAAGCCTATGATGTGCGTCCTGAAACGAGGGAACAGGTCGAATCAGTCGGCGCGAGATTCATAGATACCGGTGTGTCCGCGATCGGCGCCGGCGGATATGCGAGGGAACTGACGGAAGAAGAAAGAAAGCTCCAGAAGGAAAAGCTCGCCAAGGCCATTTCACAAGCGGACGTACTGATCACCACGGCGGCTTTGCCCGGCAAGAAAAGCCCCTTGATCGTAACCAGCGAGATGCTTGCCGGGATGAAATGGGGCGCTGTCGTCGTGGATATGGCTGCGGAAGGGGGCGGCAATGTCGCCGGTACGCGGCCAGGCGAGACTGTGGTCAGCGGCGGTATCACCATCTTCGGTCCTGTCAACTTGGCCTCACGCATGCCGGTCCATGCCTCGGGAATGTATTCCAGGAACCTTTTTTATTTTTTGTCCCCTCATATTAGGGACGGCGCTCTCCGCATCGACTGGAGCGACGAGATCATCGCCGGAAGCGTTTTTACCCATGAGGGGGAGATCCGTAATGAAAGTGTGAGAAGGGCATTGGGATTATAAAGGTTCAGAAAGTGAGAGAGCGCTCGTGTATGACAATTAACGTCTCCTCTTAACGTAAGAGGGGCGACAGAAGATACAAGGAGCGTGTATGGAAGGCTTTGTAGCACTCTATATAATTATGCTGGCTGCGTTCACCGGCTATGCAGTGATCTCGCGGGTGCCCGTAATCCTTCACACGCCCCTTATGTCCGGCTCGAATTTCGTGCATGGCGTCGTTCTGGTCGGTGCAATGGTCGCTCTGGGACAGGCGCAGACGCCCTTTGAGCAGGCAATCGGCTTTTTGGCGGTTTTGCTCGGAGCGGGCAATGCGGTCGGTGGCTACGTGGTCACAGAACGTATGCTCGCCATGTTTAAGAGTGAAAAGAATAGGACTTCTGCAAAAAAAGGACAATGATTAGCGTGAGTTTCGATACGCATGGTGCAAGTTCCCGTTCAAACACGAATGGAAACCGTATAGTGAAAGTTACCCTATGACCAGGGAAGTCGTTATCAATTCGAGCTACTTTGTCGTAGCATTCTTGTTTATCCTGGGTCTCAAGGGCATGTCGTCTCCCGTGACCGCCCGGCGGGGGATTACCTGGGCCGGAGCCGGAATGGTGCTCGCGACCCTGGTTACCTTTGCATGGCCCGGCATGGGCAACTATGGCCTGATGATAATTGCTCTGATCCTCGGGGGCGGTATTTCATGGTGGTCCGGCAGAGTGGTCAGGATGACGGATATGCCGCAGATGGTCGCGCTCTTTAACGGTATGGGAGGAGGCTCGGCTGCAGCAATCGCGGCAATAGAACTTGCGCGCGGCGAAACACACGGTACGGCGGTGACGGTTCTGGCCGCTCTGGGCGCCCTGATCGGCTCGACAGCCTTCTCCGGCAGCTGCATCGCTTTTGCCAAGCTGCAAGGAATCTTAAGAAAGACGATGCATCTGCCCGGACAAAATGCAGTGAATGTCATTCTTGCAGTGCTCACGATTATTTCGGCGATCCATGCAATTGTTTCCGGCACTGCCGCAGGGCTGGCGGTTTTCTTCGGTTTCGCGCTCTTGCTCGGTGTGATAATAACTATTCCCATCGGGGGGGCCGATATGCCCGTGGTGATTTCGCTCCTAAACGCCTTGACGGGTCTCGCCGTGGGCTTCGAAGGTTACGTGCTGAACAACCCGGCCATGATGATTGCCGGCGTTGTGGTCGGCGCTGCAGGCTCGCTCCTTACGCGCCTTATGGCCAAGGCGATGAACCGGCCGCTCTTCAATGTGCTCTTTAAACCGATTACCGGGGAGGTCCGAGCGGGGGGCGCAGGGATAACCGGGACCATGAAGGAGATCTCCGCACTCGATGCGGCGGCCATGCTGCGCTATGCACGGAAGGTGATAATCGTCCCCGGTTACGGCATGGCGGTGGGACAGGCTCAGCACAAGATCAGGGAAATGACCGAACTCCTGGAGGAGGTGGGGGTGGAAGTCAAATTCGCCATCCATCCGGTTGCGGGGCGCATGCCCGGGCACATGAATGTGCTTCTGGCGGAAGCGGACGTGCCCTACGAGAAGATCTTCGACCTGGAGGAGATCAATGAGGAGTTTTCACAAACAGACGTGACACTTGTGATCGGGGCCAATGACGTCGTGAATCCCGCGGCGCGTACGGACAAATCGAGCCCGATTTACGGCATGCCGATCTTGAATGCCGACCGCGCGCAAAATGTAATTGTGATCAAGCGCGGCAAGGGTGCCGGTTATTCCGGGACCGAGAACCCGCTCTTTTACGCCGAAAATGCACGCATGCTTTACGGCAACGCTCAGACGGTAGTAGGCGAACTGATAAAAGATTTGAAGGAACTCATGTCCTGATCGATTACGCTCTTGGGTCGGATCCCGGCCTCCTTTTTTCTTCGGGCGGTTTTAGAGCACGAAAGCTGCGATACAACATCAGGTCATATATGATTTTGAGCCCCCCGGAGATGAAAAACGGCACATTCAGAAGCGAAGCCTGGGCCAGAAGCGGCCCTGTGATGATGGGCGAGAGCGACGAGCCTGTAGTCCTCGCGATTCCGGTCAGTCCGGCCGCTGCCGAGCGTTCGTCGGGACTCACCACTGCCATGATATATGACTGGCGGGTGGGTACATCCATTTGCGATATGCTGAAACGCAGAAGGAGCATAGTGATCGCAAGCGGCAAGGTAGGCATGAAGGGCACCAGTATTAGCAATATGTTCGAGGGGATGTGGGTAAATACCATCGTTCTCACGAGGCCGATGCGGGATGCGATCCGTGCCGCTGCCAGCGCGGAGATCCCCGCGAGAACATTCGCCCCAAAGAAGATGCCCCCAAGTAGAGCCGGCTGCACGTTGAAACGAACATGAAACCAGTAGGCCACAATACTTTGCAGCACAAATCCGCCGGCAAACGCATCGAGCGAGAAAAGAGCGGAAAGCTTGAAAACAACGCGCCTGGACCGGTGAAGTCCCAAGAGTCGTTTTAACTCTTGGTCCGGGCCGTGGGCGGGCGATGGCTGAGAGACCTCTACAGTGCCCGAAAGACGGGTGAATAGGAAACAGAGTATTATTCCGGCGACAGCATATGCAATAACGATCACGCGGTAACTTCCCAGTGGTTTCACCCCTGAGTCCTGTAAGGCCTGTGTCAGTCCGCCGCCGCACAAGGCGCCCAGTGCCGTGGCAAAAGAGCCGAGAAGGTTATACCAGGAAAAAATCCTGGTACGCTGTTCGTTCCGAACGATGTGGGAGAGTGCTGCCTGTTCGATCGGCAGGAAAGGCCCCACTTCATAGCCGCTGGGGCTGATTATGCCGATCGTCGCCGCAACGAGAAGCAGCACGAAATTGTCTGTCGCCGCGAACAAGACACCGGCAAGAATCATAAGAATCGATCCAAAGATAAGCATGCGTCGTCTGCCGACGCGGTCGGCCGCCGTGGAAACCCACAGGGAAATGATCGTATCGCCTATGAGCGTGAGAGTGAATAAAAGGCCGATCTGTGTTTCGCTAAGGCCGATCTGCGCGAGATAGATCATAAGAATGACGGAGAGAAACCCGTAGGCAAAGAGACGGAAGCTTCTTGTCGCAAAGAGGAGACGGCCGTCGCGGGGCAATCCGAGACTCTTCAAGGCACCAGTGAGAGGATGAACAGTCTGCTTAGAGATACCATCAGGCTTTGCTCTGCCTCACTATTACGAGTAGTCCATTTCATCCTTGCATCTCCTTCAGCCGTCAACTCCGGGCTATCCCCATTTATTGGCTGCTTTTATTTTCAGTATAGCATGCCGGCATTCTGTTAATGTCTTCTCCATCCCATGACGGACAAACGGCATCAGCAAGCACTGATATACGCGGGGTCAAGGCGCAAAGGAAGAAGAAGCCTCCCAAAGGTGCAATCTCTTCCACCCAATGTATCTTCAGGCCCTCTTTGCCGTTGTCGAAGAACTCCGTTCACTTTTTTTCCGGCGGGAATCGTCTTCCTTGAAATCACCGAATGATATCTCCCATACTTACACGGTACAATAGGAAGCACGGAGAAAAACAGGATTCCCCATGTTCACAGAGATCGAAGGTCAAATAGAGAGCATCACCTACTACAACGAAGAGAACGGCTACACCATTGCAAAAATAAAGGTCGGGGGAAGGCATGACCTTGTCACGGTAGTCGGCAGTCTCTTTTCTGTATCCCCGGGTGAGGTTTTGAGGCTAAAGGGGTTATGGGAGAACCATCCAAAGTTCGGGGAGCAATTCAAGATCGAGTCCTATGAATCGGCAATCCCTGCCACGGTCACAGGCATAGAAAAATACCTCGGTTCGGGCCTCATTAAGGGGATAGGGCCGGTCATGGCAAAGAGGCTTGTAGCGAAATTCGGAGTTGAGACCCTGGACATCATAGAACGTGACATCCGGCGGCTGCAGGAGGTGGAAGGCATAGGGGGCAAGAGAATCGGGATGATCCGGAAGGCATGGGATGACCAGAGGGAGATAAGGGACCTCATGGTGTTCCTTCAAGGGCATGATGTCAGCCCGACTTACGGCGCCAAGATTTACAGGCAATATGGTAAGGATGCCCTCAACGTCGTTCGGGGGAACCCTTACAGGCTCGCCGCAGACATTTTCGGCATAGGGTTCGTTACCGCAGACAAGATTGCAGAGAAGCTGGGAATAGCAAGGGAGTCGCCGAAAAGGGCAGAGGCGGGAATCCTTTACGTGCTCGCGCAGCTGTCCGATGAGGGGCACGTCTATTATCCTTATGAGTCCTTGATCGGGGAATGCCTGAAAATCTTGGGTACCGACAGGGAGACGATCGTCAAGGCATTGGGGAAGACAGCGATTGAGAAGAAGATAGTCATGGAGGACTTGAGCCGGGGACAGAGAAAAGAGAACGACAAAGCAGTCTACCTGGCCAAGTTCTACGTTTCAGAAGCCGGCATAGCCGGTCGAATGAAAGCCCTTTTGCGGTCCCCCGGGAAGCTGAGGGATTTTGACCGGGACGAGGCTGTCGGATGGGCTCAAAGAGAGTTGAAGATAGACTTTGCAGAGGGCCAGAAAAGGGCCGTCAGGGAGGCCATCGACAACAAAGTCATGGTAGTCACCGGAGGTCCGGGGACAGGCAAAACGACCCTCATCAACTCAATCATCAGGATATACAAGAGGCTCAATCAGAGAGTTCTCCTTTCGGCGCCCACCGGAAGGGCCTCCAAGAGGATGTCGGAGGCCACAGATCATGAGGCGAAGACCATTCACCGTCTCCTCGAGTACAGTCCCAAAGATGGTGGATTTAAGAGGGATGACCACAACCCGCTGGAAGCCGACCTCATAGTGATTGATGAGGCCTCCATGGTCGACACCATCCTGATGCATCATTTCCTCAAAGCAGTTCCGGATGATGCAGCCCTGATTCTGGTGGGGGACGTAGACCAGCTTCCCTCCGTGGGAGCTGGGAATGTCCTTAAGGACGTCATTGATTCGGCAGCCGTACCAACGGTGAGGCTCACCGAGATATTCAGGCAGGCAAAGGAGAGCCTTATCATCGTGAATGCCCACAGGGTTAACAGCGGTGAAATGCCGACATTGCATCACGGGGACGGTCCCCAGGACTTCTATTTCTTTCAGAGGGAAGAACCCGAAAAGGTATTGGAAAAGATCATCGAGCTTTGCAAAGAGAAGATACCGCGAAAGTTCGGCTTCAATCCTATTGATGATATCCAGGTCCTGACCCCGATGCACAGGGGAATCGTGGGCACTGCAAACCTCAATACGGAGCTGCAGAAGTGTCTGAACAGCTCAACAGACGAGCTCGAACGGGGCGGTAGGGTCTTGAAGGCAGGGGACAAGGTCATGCAGATCCGAAATAACTATGACAAAGAGGTCTTCAACGGGGATATCGGAAGAATAGTCAGGATAGACCGGGAAGAACAGGAAGTGACGGTTAATTTTGAGGGGAGGTCTGTCGCCTACGAGTATCCCGACCTCGATGAAATTGTCCTGGCTTATGCTGTATCGGTTCACAAATCGCAGGGAAGTGAGTATCCCGTTGTGATTATGCCGGTCCTTACCCAGCACTATCTGCTGTTACAGAGGAATTTGCTATACACAGGGATAACAAGGGGCAAACGATTAGTCGTGTTGGTCGGGACGACGAAGGCTGTTGCGATAGCGGTAAAGAATAACAGGCCTCAGAAGCGGTATACCTTGCTGAAGGAAAGAATGCGGGTCGCGATCTCAAAAGGTACGGCGGCAGAAGCCCGCGGTGAATAAAGTCGGCGGAAGCGGGACCGCTTCGGCGTCGCGGACTTTTGCGAGGGCTCTCAGTCTCGCCCCGGCCCGGTGAAAAGGCGCCTTGCCGCCTTCAGGTTCCTCGGGTCGTCGTCCTCGCTTTTTTTCGGTGTTTCGAGGATCAGGGGGATCCCTCTGAAGGAGGGATGGTTGACGAGCCGGCGCAATCCCGCCTCTCCGATGCTCCCCTTGCCGATGTGCTCGTGCCTGTCGACACGGGAGTGAAAGCGTTTCTTCGAATCGTTGAGATGTATCAGTTTCGTCCTGTCGAACCCTATATGTTCCCTGATCTCCTCCGCGATGGCCGTCAGGCCCTCTTTTTTCGATATCTCGTATCCGGCCTGAAAGGCGTGGCAGGTGTCGAGACATATCCCCCCGATCAACGCACTGCCGGTCTTGCCGATCATTTCCGCAAGGTTTCCTATGCGGGATGAAACGTCGCCTCTCTCGCCGGCGGTGTTTTCGAGGAGCAATCTCGATTTCCAGCCTTTCTCCTGCGAAACGGCCCTCAGGACCTCAATCGCCCGTCTCCTGCCGGCACGCTCATCATCCTGCGATGCGCTGCCTGTGTGGAGAACGACGAAGTCGGCGTCCAGGGAATCGGCGATGTCCATCTCACAGATAAGGAGACGGACCGATTTCCGGATGATCTCGGGACTTCGCGAGGCAAGGTTTATGAGATAGGAGGTGTGGATGAAGACCGGCGCTATGTCGTACCTGCGCTTCAGTTCCCTGAACCGTGAAACGGCCTCTTCCGGTATTACAGGAACGAACCACGACCTCGGGTTGTGGGAGAAGATCTGGACGGTGTTGCACCCCAGCGCCTCTGCCCTGCCCAGAGAGAGGTGAATGCCGCCGGCAATAGATGTGTGTACCCCGAGTCTCCTCACGCGCACCGTTCCTTTTATGGTATAATTATAAATCTTTTTCTCGACTCCTTCATTATGCTATGAAAAAACACTATGCGATAGGAATAGACCTCGGGAGCACGAACCTGAGGGCCGCTCTGGTCTCTGAGGAGGGAGAGGTCCTGAAAAGGATAAAAGCGCCTTCTGCGGAGGGACCGGGAGAAGCCCTTATGAAGGCGGTGGGCGAGCTGTTCGCTGACGGCGTGCTCGGGATAGGCTGCGGCGCGGCCGGTCTCATCGATACGGACAGGGGCTTGGTAATAAAATCTCCGAACCTTCCCGCCATTGAAGGCGCGGGCATTTTCGACGCGATACGGGAGAAATTCGGCGTGCCCGTCTTCGTCGAAAACAACGCGAAGGCGGCGGCCCTGGGAGAAAAGTGGAGGGGAGAGGGCAGGGCGTTCCGGAACTTCGTCCTTATCAGCCTGGGGACGGGGATCGGTGGAGGCATCATCTATAACGACTCGCTGCTCGACGCCGCGACGGAACTCGGCCACATGAGCATCATCGCCAATGGAGAAAAATGCTCCTGTGGCAGTTACGGATGTCTCGAACTCTACGCCTCGGCCAAGGCGATGGTCTCCCGCGCGGTGACCGCGTTGGAGCACGGGTCGGAGAGCATACTGAAGGAATGTTGCCACGGCAACATCTATAAAGTGACGCCCGGGGACATCTACGCTGCGGCCCTCGACGGAGACACCTTCTCGCGGGAAATACTGAGAGAAGCGGGGAGGTATCTGGGCGTGGGGATAGCGAGCGTGATCAACATATTCAGTCCCGAGGCGATACTGCTGTCGGGCGGACTTGTCGGGGCCTGGAACATCTATGTCCAGGAAGCAATAAAGGAGGCATCGAGACGCGCCTTCAAGGAATTGTTCGAGAGGGTGAAGATCCTTCCCTCTTCGCTCGGAGACGATGCCGGCGTTCTGGGCTCCTCGTATCTTGTCTTTTTATGCCGAAGCACATAAGAAATTTTTCGATTATCGCCCATATAGACCACGGCAAATCAACCCTCGCTGACCGGCTTCTGGAGTATACCGGCGCCCTCAGCTCGAGGGAGATGATAGAGCAGGTCCTGGACTCGATGGACCTCGAGCGCGAGAGGGGCATCACGATCAAGGCCCATGCGGTGCGTCTCAACTACAGGGCGGACGACGGGGAGGAGTACGTACTGAACCTTATCGATACGCCCGGACATGTCGATTTTTCCTACGAGGTTTCGAGGAGCCTCGCCTCCTGCGAGGGGGCGTTGCTCGTGGTGGACGCGACACAGGGAGTTGAAGCCCAGACCGTCGCAAACACCTATCTCGCCATCGAGCATAACCTCGAGATCATCCCCGTGATAAACAAGATAGACCTTCCCGCTTCGGAACCCGAGCGGGTGAAAGAGCAGATAGAGGACATTGTCGGCATCGAGAGTTCGGGGGCTATCCTCGCCAGTGCGAAGGAGGGGATTGGGACGAGGGAGATCCTCGAGGCGATCGTGAGAAAAATCCCCCCCCCAAAAGGAGATGCCCGCAGCGCACTCAAGGCCCTGCTCTTCGACTCCTGGTTCGATAACTATCAGGGGGTGATCGTCCTCGTCAGGATTTTCGAGGGGACGGTCCGGGCAGGGACGAAGATTCGCCTCATGAGCTCGGGCAAGGACTTCGAGGTCTCCGAGGTAGGGGTCTTCACCCCAAAGACTCAGACCATGGCAGCGCTCTCCGCCGGGGAGGTGGGATACATCATCGCGGGAATAAAGAGCGTGAGCGAGACCAAGATCGGCGATACGATCACCGATGCGCAGCGGCCCGCGACCGAACCCTGTCCCGGTTACAAGGAGATCAAGCCGATGGTCTTCAGCGGACTCTACCCGACGGAGACCCATCAGTACGAAGGCCTGAAGGACGCCCTCGAAAAGCTGAGGCTCAACGATGCTTCCTTCTCCTATGAACCGGAGACGTCCTCGGCGCTCGGCTTCGGCTTCCGCTGCGGTTTCCTCGGACTGCTCCATATGGAGATCATAAAGGAAAGGCTGGAACGCGAGTTCGGTCTCTCCCTTATCAGCACCGCGCCGACCGTCGTGTACAGGGTGACGGACGAGAGGGGGGAGATCATTTTTGTGGACAACCCTACACTGCTGCCCGAGAGGTTCTTGATGATCGAAGAGCCCTTTGTCAAAGTGACGATATTCGTGCCGCAAACGTACATCGGCTCCGTCCTCGACCTCTGCCAGGAAAAAAGGGGAAGCCAGAAAGAGTTTACGTATATCGGGAAGGACAGGATCCTCGTCGTCTATGAGCTCCCCCTCAACGAAATCCTCTGGGATTTTTATGACAGGCTGAAGTCGATCTCGAAGGGGTATGCCTCGATGGATTACGAGTTTACCGGGTACAACGAATCGGACCTCATCAGGCTCGACGTCCTGCTGAACGGCGAGTCCGTCGACGCCCTTTCCTTGATAGTTCACAGGGACAAGGCGTATTATAAGGGGAGACAAATTGCCGAGAAACTGAGGGAGGTCATCCCGAGACAACTTTACGAAGTCGTGATCCAGGCGGCGATAGGCAACAAGGTCATCGCCAGGGAGAGCGTCAGGGCGCTGAGAAAGGACGTTCTCGCAAAGTGCTACGGCGGTGATATCACCAGGAAAAGAAAACTTCTCGAGAAACAGAAAGAAGGCAAGAAGAGGATGAAGCAGGTGGGGAGGATCGAGGTTCCCCAGGAGGCCTTTCTGTCGGTTCTCAAGGTGAAGTGAGAGGGCGGGAGCATAAAGGAGGAAACGCAAAGAGTGAAAAAGACGAAGAAAGAGATTCTCTGGGAGTACACCAAGGCGATTGTGACCGCCTTAATACTCGCGTTGTTCATACGGGCATATTTTGTTCAGGCCTTCAAGATCCCTTCGGGCTCGATGATCCCCACGCTCCTGATCGGTGATCATATTCTCGTGAACAAGTTCATTTACGGGACGAAGATACCTTTTTCCGATAAGAGGATTCTTGTGCTCAGAAAACCCGAGAAGGGTGATATAATAGTGTTCAAATATCCCGAAGACCCGAGCAGGGATTTCATAAAGAGGGTCGTCGCCGTGGAAGGAGATGTGATCGAGTCGAAGAACAAGGTGATCTATGTGAACGGGAAGGCCGCTAAGGAACCGTTCGTACAGCACACGGATAATTCTGTCAAACCGGGAGGACTCGAACCGAGAGACAATTTCGGGCCCTATATCGTCCCGAAGGGCAAGTATTTTATGATGGGGGATAACCGCGACCAGAGTTACGACAGCAGATACTGGGGGTACGTGGACATAAAGGAGATCAGGGGCAAATCGCTCGTCATCTACTGGTCGTGGGACAGCAAGACACATCTGCCGAGACTTAACCGGATAGGGGAACTCGTAAATTGAGACATCTCCGCAACAAAGACGGCTTTATCAAGCCTCTGCTGACGATTGCGGTACTAATCGCAGTGGGATATGCAGGGTACCAGTTTGCAATGCCCTACTACAAATATTCGGCGTTTAAGAGCGAAGTGAAGGAGATAGCGCTCCTCGGGCTGGGCGATGCCGGAAAGGTCAGGGCCGAGGTCTATCAGTCCGCCAAGAGTTTCAATCTGCCGCTTGAGGAGGACGACATCATTGTGACGAAGCTCGAGCATACCGTACGCGTCCAGACCTCGTGGTCGACGACCATAGACCTCCTCGGCCTGTATCAGAAGACCCTCGATTTTACCGTTGACATAGAGGACTAGCGTGTTCACCGGCATTATTGTCGAAATGGGAAGGGTGGCGGCATTCGGCCGGAAGCCGGCAGGCGCTTCCCTCGCCGTCTCATCCGATGCCGTTGCGAAGGAGGCGTCCCTCGGCGACAGCATCGCCGTTAACGGAGTCTGCCTTACCGTTGTGAAGCGTCAGGGCGCCGTGCTCTGCTTCGACCTTTCCGATGAGACATTGCGGTCTACGAATCTCGGCCGGCTCGTCTCCGGGGACAGGGTAAACCTCGAGCCCTCTCTGAGGCCGGACGGGAAGCTCGGAGGCCATTTCGTGACGGGACACGTAGATGCGGTCGGGACGATCGGATCGAAGAAGGTCCTGGGGGATGCCCTTGAGGTCGTGATCGAGGCCCCGGAGAAAGTGACTGACCTTCTCGTCGAAAAAGGCTCCGTTGCGGTCGACGGGATAAGCCTCACCGTGGTCGACGTTGCGAAAGACCGATTTTTCGTGGTCATTATCCCCCATACCGCCGGTGTCACTTCCCTCGGTTTCAAAGCGCCGGGGGAGACCGTCAATCTCGAAGCCGATATCATAGGGAAATACGTGGCAAGGTTTGTGAAGAAAGAGGGTGCGGGAAACTCCGGCGGCAGCGGGCGGCTGATGCAGTCTCTCAGGCAGGCCGGGTATATCCAGGAGGAATAGGGATGCTCAAACACAGGTTCAACACGATAGATGAAGCGATCGCGGATATTGCCGGAGGCAAGATGGTCATTCTCGTGGATGACGAAGACAGGGAAAACGAAGGGGACCTCTGCATGGCGGCAGTGAAGATCACCGCTTCCGCAATCAATTTCATGGCGAAGTACGGCAGGGGCCTTATCTGCCTTTCCCTCACCCCCCAGAGGGTGGAAGAGCTCGAGCTTCCGATGATGACCGATGAAAACACCTCTCAGTTCGGAACGGCCTTCACGGTCTCGGTAGAGGCGAAAAAGGGCGTCACTACGGGCATTTCTGCCGCTGACAGGGCGACGACTATCCTCACTGCGATAGATCCGAAGACAGGCCCCGATGACCTTGCAAGACCGGGCCACGTTTTTCCCCTTCGCGCAAGGCCGGGCGGGGTGCTCCAGAGGGCCGGCCAGACAGAGGGCTCCGTCGACCTCGCCAGGCTCGCCGGTCTCTCCCCCGCAGGCGTCATATGCGAGATAATGAGCGAGGACGGGACGATGGCGAGGGTGCCCGAACTCACGGAGTTCGCCAAAAGGCACAACCTGAAGATCGTGACGGTGAAAGACCTTATCCACTACCGGATACGCACGGAGCGTTTCGTCAAGAGGATTTCGGACGTGAAGCTTCCGACCGATTACGGAGAGTTCAGGGCGATCGCCTACACAAATGACATGGACAGCAAGATCCATATTGCCCTTGTGAAAGGGGAGATAAGGTCCGATGAACCCGTTCTCGTGCGCGTCCATTCCGAATGTCTCACGGGCGACGTCTTCGGCTCGAAGAGGTGTGATTGCGGGGAACAGCTTCATAAGGCGATGAAGATGGTGAACGAAAACGGCAAAGGGGTCATCCTCTATATGAGGCAGGAGGGAAGGGGCATCGGTCTCGCAAATAAACTCAGGGCCTATGAACTTCAGGACAAGGGCCTTGACACCGTCGAGGCGAACCTGAAGCTCGGGTTCAAGCCCGACCTAAGGGACTACGGTATTGGTGCGCAGATCCTCGTGGACCTCGGGGTGAGGAAGATGCGGCTCTTGACGAACAACCCGAAAAAGATCGTCGGACTCGAGGGATACGGACTCAACGTCGTCGAGCGCGTGCCGATCGAGAGCAGGCCCCATGACAAGAACATCATTTATCTCAGGACAAAAAAGAAGAAGCTCGGGCATATGCTCGACAACGTGGAGTGACCGTTTCGGGTGTCTCGCGGGGTCGGAAAAATGAAAAAGGATGAGACGGAACTGAAGCATCTGGTTTTAAGGAGCTATGGAGCGGTGGCCTCCGGCGATTCATCCTTGTGTTTTCCCGCTTCAAGCTGCTGCGCTCCGGGAACGCCGGCAGTGAGCCTCCTTGAAACGGGGAGGCGGCTCGGGTATTCCGATGAAGAACTCAAACTCGGGCTTGGGGAGGCGAACCTCGGGCTCGGATGCGGGAATCCCCACGCAATCGCCGAGCTCAAAGAGGGTGAAACCGTTCTCGATCTCGGGAGCGGCGCCGGGTTTGACGCCTTCCTTTCCGCGATGAAGGTCGGGGGAACGGGATATGTGTTCGGCGTCGATATGACCCCGGGGATGGTCGCGAGGGCGAAGGAGAATGCGGAGAAGCTCGGGATGAAAAACGTTGAATTCAGGCTAGGCGAAATAGAGCGGCTTCCCCTCGGAGATTCCTCGGTGGATGTAATCATATCAAACTGCGTGATCAATCTTTCCCCGGACAAACAGGCCGTATTCCACGAGGCCTTCAGGGTCCTGAAGCCCGGGGGAAGGCTTGCGATTTCCGATGTGCTGAAAAAGGGGGAATTCTCTGCGGAGATCAAAGAGAACGAGAGCGCCTACAGCGGCTGAATCACCGGTTCGGTTCCCGTGGAGGAACTGAAAGCAATCCTCTCAAAGGCCGGTTTTGCAGATGTCCATGTCGCGGACAAGGACAACAGCGACGAGATTATCAAAAGCTGGAATTTCGGGGCGGGTGTGGAGAAGATGGTCTTTTCTGCGTATATTGCAGCGCGCAAGCCCTGAGCGCCGCTCCGCCGGGCGGATCCGACGGGAAAACGAGCGGCCTTCCGATTGTTCATGAAAGCCATAGTTTTTGACCGCAAGTTGAAATTTGTCGAGGACTATCCCCTTCCCGAACCCGGAGGCGGCGAGGCATTGATACGCGTGAGTCATTGCGGGAATCTGCGGGACCGATATCGAGGTCATAAAAGGATACAAGGGTTTCAAGGGAGTACCCGGCCATGAATTCGTCGGAGTGGTCGAGAGAGTGCGCGATGCCGGTCAGGACCTGCCGGGCAAGAGGGTCGTCGGTGAGATCAATTGCGGTTGTGGAGCATGCGAATACTGCCTGAAGGGGCTGAAGAACCACTGCCCGGCGCGAAAGGCGATCGGGATTTTCGGCCGGGATGGCGTAATGGCGGAGTTTCGAGGCGGTGAGAAGAAAGGAGACCGTCAAGGTGCTCATCCGTTTTGACGACGCGGTCGTGCAGTCTGCGAAGGCGCGCGCCTGAACCGAGCTCTATGCGGCGCCAGCAGGAATGCCGGCCGACTGTCTGGGACCGAATCGGGTGAACGGCGTGAAAAGGGAGCTTCGGATGAATTCCTCCGCGTTGCGGACAATTTCTTCCTCGGCGGCCTCATCCGCAAAGTGCCGTAAGGTAAAAGTCCCCGTGTTCTGATCCATGTATAGGAGGGAGCCGAAGTACGCCGAACTGTTCTCTCTTTTCCTGCATACGAGCATGCAGAAGTCCCGTCCGTCACCGGACCTTTACAGGCAATTCATGATATTTATATAATGATTGCGCTTGCCCATGAAGAAAGTGATCGTTGCAAAAGATATCAAGGCAATCCTTGAGAGGGAGAAGAGCTTCCTCGACAGGTCAGGCGTCAGAATAGTCACTGCGGCGACGAACGAGAAGGCGCTTGCCCTTCACAAGGCAATGAGGGCGGACCTCATCATCGCCAAACTTGCGACACCGGACATAAACGGAGAGGTGCTGTGCAACCGCATACGCGAGGAGGAGCAGCTCAGGAATGTCTCTGTCATCCTTATCTGCTCGGGAACGGAGGTCGACCTTGAACGGTGCGTGCGGTGTCGGGCGAATGCCTTCATTTCCCGGCCGATCGACCGTGACCTGCTGCTCCAGGAGGCATATAGGCTCCTCCGCGTCGCTCCGAGGATGTCCTGCAGGATTCCGGTCAGCATACGAATCTACGGAAAGGCGAAGACCCTCCCGTTTACCGGTCGCACGGAGAATATCAGCGCTTCGGGCATGATGTTCCGCACTTCTGCCCTTCTCTTCGAAGGCGATTCCATAACCTGTTCCTTCACTCCCCCGGGAGGCGGAAAGATAGCTGCGAGGGCCGAAATCATGAGGGCGGTCGGGAAGAAGAATGCACGCGACGACAACCATTACGGCGTCCGGTTTACCGGCCTCAGTGCGAAAGCGGCTGCAGCCGTCAAGTCCCTGGTCGCACAAGGAGGCGAGCACGCCTGATCCGTCCGGCAGCTCCGTTCACGCACCCGCGCGGTTCCCCGCAGGTCCGCATGGGCTGCCCTGCTGCCCGGGGCCATAGGGGAAGGGAATGAGGATTCTCAGAAAGGGGCTTTCCGCATTGGGGCCGTTGATGAGGGCAGGTATCGGCGTGGGTGCGCTCGCCCTGCTTGTACTGGGAATAAGACTGAAGCCGGAAAAAGGAAGCAAAGCCGGCTCTTTTCAGAAGGAGGGTCCGGGAAGGAAGGACGACCGGTAAATCTTCCCCCGTTCCTTTCCGAAGAGGAACTGCTTATCTCTTCACTCTTACGATACCCTCCGTCTGCGCGATTTTCTGCATAAGGCCCGCGAGCTGCATTTTGTCTTTCACCTCGAGGTTGAAGTTGATGTGCGCTTTCTTGTCCTGGGTGGTGTTCGCCTCGATATGACTGATATTCACATTCACCGACGAGATCAGCGCACTCAGGTCCGCAATCACGCCGGGTCTGTCGACGGCATCGACGACGAGCCGCGCTGTCGAAGTCGTTTCGTTCCCGGGCTTCCAGTCCACTCCGACGATCCTTGCATCATCGATCGCGAGCTGCTCGAGGTTGGGGCAGTCCCTTCTGTGAATCGTCACGCCCCTTCCCCGTGTGACAAAACCGACGAGTGCGTCGCCCGGTATGGGGAAGCAGCACTTTGCGGTGTGGTACAGGATGTGGTCGATGCCTTTGATACTGATGCCCTTCTGTTCCTTCCCGGGTCTTGCTTCCCTGTGGACGGCCTCCTCGGGCATTTTCTCGGGCAGGAAGCGGTTAATCACCTGATGGGGAGAAACTTTCCCGTATCCCACTGAAACGAGGAGGTCGTCGAAAGACTGCATGCTGAACTCTTTTGCAACGGCCTGCATCTCCGGTGTCTTGAGTATCGAAGGTTTGAGGTGATGCCGTCTGATCTCGACCTCGAGGAGTTTCAATCCGAGCTCGATGCTCTGCTTCGTTTCCTCGGACTTGATCCACTGTTTTATCCTGTTTTTCGCACGCTGCGTAACGACGAACTTGAGCCAGTCCCTGCTCGGCCCGTGGGTCGGCGAGGTGATGATCTCGACGGTATCGCCGTTCCTCATCTGGTATCTCAGGGGAACAATCCTGCCGTTCACCTTTGCGCCGACGCACTTGTGTCCCACCTGCGTATGGATGCTGTAAGCGAAGTCCACCGGTGTAGAGCCGACGGGAAGCTCTTTTATCTCGCCTGTGGGAGTGAAGACGTATACGACTTCGGGTATGACCTCTCCTTTGACCTCTTCAAGAAACTCGCGGGCATCGCGCAGCTCCTTCTGGGACTGTATCAGCTCCCTGAGCCATGAGATATACCTGCTGTCCCTGTCCCCGACGGAGTCCTTTTCCTTATACCTCCAGTGGGAGGCGATGCCCTCTTCCGCAATCTTGTGCATCTCTTCCGTCCGTATCTGGAACTCCACCCGCTCGCCCTTCGGCCCTATGACTGACGTGTGCAAAGATTGGTACATGTTCGATTTGGGCATCGCGATATAGTCCTTGAACCTTCCCGGAATCGGCGTCCAGAGAGAGTGAATGATGCCCATGATCGTATAACAGTTGGCGTTCGTATCCGTAATGATCCTCAGGCCGAGGACGTCGTTCACTTGGTCAAAGGTTATCCTCTGCCGCTGCATCTTCTGGTAAATGCCGTAGTAGTGCTTGACCCTTCCGGATACCCTTCCGTGGAGGCCCTCTTCTCTCAGTTTCTCCTCAATCGTCGCGCCGACTTCCTTGAGGTATCCTTCCTGCTCTTCCGTTCTCTTTGCGACTTTCCGCACCAGTTCGTCGTACAGTTCCGGCATCAGGATCTTGAAACTCAGGTCCTCGAACTCGATCTTGAGCCATCCGATACCGAGCCTGTTCGCGAGCGGGGCGTAGATCTCGAGCGTCTCCGTGGCGATCCTGCGCCGCTTGTTTTCGGGAAGAAACTGGAGTGTCCGCATATTGTGGAGCCTGTCGGCGAATTTTATGAGGATGACCCTGATATCTTCAGACATGGCGAGGAGCATTTTCCTGAAGTTTTCTGCCTGGGCCTCTTCCTTCGTCTTGAACTCTATCTTGCTCAGTTTAGTGAGCGATTCCACGAGAAAGGCGATCTCTTCTCCGAAGATTTCCTTTATATCCTTGGCAGTTGTGCCGGTGTCTTCGATGGTGTCGTGCAGGAGGCCCGCGGCGATGGTCGCCACATCCATTTCCATGTCGGCGAGGATGTCGGCAACTGAGAGAGGATGGTTGATGTAGGGGGTGCCCTCTATCCTCTTCTGGCTGCAGTGCGCCTCCCTCGAAAAAATGTAAGCCTTTCTCAGGAGTTCGACATCTGCTTCCGGACTGTACGAGCGGACTTTTGTGGTGAGAGAATCAATAGTTACCTCTTCTTCCGCCATACACTATTATACAACTTTTAGTTTTCTCAATCAGCGGTATCGGGAGGAGGGCTCTTCAGGCACGTGTCTGCATTTTCGCGTCGAGAATCATGGCGCCGTCGGCGTAAAGGGCCACGGGGTTCAGGTCGATCTCCCCGACGAGGCCTGTCGCCATCACCTCGGAAACAGAGACGATCATCTCCGTGAGACGGTCTTTATCGAGGGGAGGCCCTCCCCTGTATCCGCCGAGAAGCACATGCCCTTTGATCTGGCTGATGACCCAGCGTGCGTCGTCCGGGGTAAGAGGCGCGAGGCCGAAAGACACGTCCTTAAAGACCTCGACGAAAACCCCTCCCAGACCGAACATGACGACGGGTCCGAATTGACTGTCGGTGATTCCCCCTATGATCACTTCGAGGCCCGGAGGCGCCATCTCTTCGACGAGGACGCCTTCCGCATGCTCGATACGGGACAACTCCTGCACCGCCAGTCTCAGCTCCTCCTCGCTCCCTATCCCGATCTTCACCCCTCCCACATCGGTCTTTGAAGCGATCTTTTCGGATGAGACTTTCACGGCGAGCGGATAGGCAAGGTCCGGCTTTCCGGACAGCGTCTCACCCTTTCTGAGAAAGGTTCCCCTCGGAACAGGAAGTCCCATCTCCGCAAGGAGTCCTTTCACTTCGTGTTCGAGGAAGACCTTCCTCCCTCTGTCCCTCCCGATGCAGTCCCGGATGATCTCGGCTTCTCTCATACAAGCAAGTATAGCATCAAAAGGCCGGAGCTCAAAGGTGGGGCGGCTCCGGAACAGAGAGAATTTGCCTTGTCGTCCGTTTCTGATAGAACCGAAGAAGATCGATGAGAACGTCGCCGGAAACTTCGTGCATTTCCTTAATTTTCGGTGTACTGTATCGTAACTTTATAGCTGATGTTCACATAGCTGGAAGTGAGACCATTCCCCTCGCAATCCAACTGCCCCTCCCTCGATGATGCATGACCTCTGATCATCGCAGCAACGACTTGATCCAAATCAAACCCCTCAGTACAATCTTTGCAATCGCTGTTCAGACATTCAACGTGAAAATACGCGTGACTGCCGGACGAGAAAATGAGAGTCCGCAACAGAAGAATCGGGCTTATTCCCTTCCTGTGGTGTTCCATATCGACAACTATACTCGAGACTTCAGGAAAACGCTTGGAGATAAGACCTGCGTCATGCTTTTTCTGCATTCTTTCGATTCTTGCATCGCACTTTTCACGGTATGTCATCGTTCACCTTTCAGATGAAGCCCCCCTGCGCCACAGAGGGACTTCTCAGGTCGGCTACAGTTTGACGACGTTGATTGCCTTTGGACCCTTCGGGCCCTTTTCAACCTCAAAGCTCACCATATCGCCTTCGACAAGGGTCTTTGACCCGTTGCTCTGGATCGAATCATGGTGGACAAAGACGTCGGACCCGTCATCTCTCGTAATAAAGCCGAAGCCTTTGGAATCGTTGAACCACTTTACTTTTCCTTTGGTCATTGCGGTAACTCCTTTCCTGTTAAGTGAAATCCCGGCGCGCACTCAGATTTCAGCCATCGGGGCACTGTTGTTCATCTTCCCTCTCATGAGAAGACCCCTTCCAGCGGAGGGGTCTTCTCACTCTAATTACAGTCTGACGACATTGATCGCCTTGGGACCTTTCGGGCCTTTTTCGGTATCGAAGCTGACCTTGTCACCCTCGGCAAGACTCTTAAAGCCGTTGCCCAGGATGGACGTATGGTGGACAAAAGCTTCGCTTCCGTCTTCATTTGTAATGAATCCAAAACCTTTGCTGTCGCTAAACCACTTCACAGTTCCTTGTTCCATTTCTTTTACCTCCTTATCTATAGACTCAAATCTCAGAAGGTCCCAACAAAAAAGGCCACAAAGTCAAAAGTCTTTGTGGCCTCATAAACGGCAAAAACTTCTAAAATTCTTAGTTAGAATAGCACGCCTCAGCCTAATTATGCAAGGAGAATCATAACCACTTTTCCTCGGGACGTCGCTGCGCTCCCGAAGTCTGCTCAGGAGTGTTACGAAGCCCTGAGAATCATTACCATCTGCCTGCCGTCCATCTTCGGCTGGGATTCCACTTTTGCGACATCCTCCAGTTCCATCGCGAACCTGTTCAGAACGCTCGCACCCAGATCCTGGCGGCTAAATTCTCGTCCTCTGAACCGAATGGTCACTTTAACCTTGTCCCCGTGATCGAGGAACTTCCGCGCATTACGCTTCTTGAACTCATAATCGTGAGTATCGATCATGGGGCGCATCCTGATTTCTTTGAGTGCGAGAGTCGTTTGCTGTTTCTTGGCTTTCCGAAGTTTTTTGCCCTGTTCGAACTTGAATTTCCGGTAGTCCATGATCTTGCATACCGGCGGCTCAGCCTCGGGGCTGATTTCCACAAGGTCCAACTCCCGTTCTCCGGCGAGTTTCAAAGCCGAAGCAAGATCCATTATGCCGATTTGCCCTTCATCGTCGACAACTCGTATCTCTTTCCCGTTAAGCAGGCGTATCTGGTTGTTTACGCGGGTCTTGTCGACGACCCGCCCTGGCAATGCTCGTCTTCGATTAACTATGGTGTGATCCTCCTTTTTGTCCGTAGTCTTTGCCGGTTTCCGTCCTGCACATCCCGTGCACAACAACCGCAATTTTTATTAGTGTAACACGTTTTGGCAATAAGAGAAGGTTTATTATTCTCAATGCAGCGAAAGGCATACAAAGCCGCGTTGAATTATTCCGATATTTTCGATTACGGCGATGCCGACTCGTATCGGTCAAAGCTCAAGGAAATTCGCATGCAACTGAAAGACATTGAATAGCCGGCGGCGGTATAATAGCTGATCTCTTTCATGTTAAAGAGGGTAGCCATGTCGAAAAAGGACGGCAGACAGATAATGCAGGATTTCGGAGTGCGTCGGAGACGTCAACTCCTTGCCATAGGAGCGGCGCTGTTTCTTGTGTTGTTTCTTGCCGCGCTCTACAAGGGTCCGACGGTACTGGGAGATTTCTCCGGAAATACTATCTTTGGCGCGCAGCTTCTCGTTATCGCTGCGTTTATCGGTTTCAGCAGTGTTAACTGGAGATGTCCGTCATGTAATAAGTACCTGGGTAATGATATGAGCAGACGCGTCTGCAGGAAGTGCCGGAGCAGGTTGAGATAATTTCGATTCCTCCGGCTTCTTCCTTAAGCTCGGCCCTTCATTCCCGAATGAACTGCCCATAGCTTGATGCTCAAAGGGAGATTCAGACCCCCCCCGGAACGGGAAGAATTTGCATTGTTGTCCTTTTTTGATAAAATTGAACAAGATTAATTCCAAATAAAGAGGGGTACCGTGGTCGACCGCAAGCGTATCGCAGTTTTCTTTTTCCTGTGCGCGGCGCTGTTGTCCGGATGCAGGAGTATGACCCTGCAGCAAGGCCTTCCGGACAAGGAATCGAAGTTTGTTGTGCGGACCGACGAACGGAGTATTGAAACAGGGAGGCTGCTGTTTGCATTGAAATGCAGTCGCTGTCACGATCCCTACAGCACCGACCGTGTCTTTGGTCCGGGGCTGAAGGGGATACTCAAGAGGGCAGTCCTTCCTGTGAGCCAAAAACCGGCCACCCCTGCGAATATCGCAAGACAGATACGGCATCCCTTTTACGAGATGCCGGCAATTCAGGAGCTTTCCGACGACGATATCCTGGATATCATCGCGTTTCTGAATACGACGTAGCCGCATTCTTCGGACATGGTCCCATGGTAGATCCCATAGGTGTCTGACTCACCGTGATCTTAATTGTGCGAACGATATCGCACGTTATGAAAGAAGAGGAAGGATCACCTCTGCGGCCTTCTTTTCAGATACAGCCATGAAGTGATTCCGATCAAAAAAACAGTCAAGATGAAGATGAGGGAGGACGGAAGCTCAATATACACAATCTTCTCTGCATAGTGGGCAATGAAGGAACCCGTATACGACGAGGTTGCATCTTGCTTTGATCTAAGCCAGGCTTCAAGATGGGTTAAAGGGCAGTACCAACTGAATACCTGGATGGTTACAGCAAAGACCAATCCGGAAATATGAACAAGCTTTACTTTCTTGTTTCTCACTCCCCAAAATGCGCCGAATATTAAAAAGAGTATCCACAAGAAATGGACGAAGACAACGATATCTGCAAGCACTTGATAAACCATGGCGACGAAACCCATTGGAACAGCTTGTGGAAGAAAGGCGGCCGCCCGGGTCTTTCCTCATTCTTCCTCAGGCATTGTTTATCGCATCGATGAGGCTTCTCAGTCTCCCCAGGCTCCTCCTGTCAAAGTCGACGATGAGTCTCGGCAGGTCCGCAAGGGCCGGCTCATCCGCTTCCGCGGGCAGCGGTCCTGAGAGGAACATCTCTCCCCCCGTCCTCAGGATGTCGGAAAAGGTCTTTTTCAGGTCTTTCACGAATGCGTTGTCCGGAGGGGACGTGAGACGGATTACGAGCCTCCCGTCGACATACCGGAGACTGTGGTAACGGCGGTAAAAGTGTCCGATCTTCTCAAGCACGGTCTCCACGGAATCGACCTGCTCGAAGAGGTGAAAATCCGAAGCGCTTATGTAGCCGCGGGCCAGGAGTTTCTTCCTGAAAAACCGTATGCACTCCGACCAGTAGCTGCCGCCGGGCTCATCGACAAGGACGAGCGGAATGGGATCACGCTTTCCGGTTTGTACAAGGGTGAGGGTCTCCATAGCCTCATCGAGGGTGCCGAACCCACCGGGGAAAAGAACGACGGCGTGGGCCTCCTTGAGAAAGGCTATCTTCCGGTTGAAGAAATACTTGTACACGATGAGGCGGGGCTGTCCTTTCAGGACGGGATTCGCCTGCTGTTCGAAGGGAAGGCGGATGTTCACCCCGAAGGAATGCCCGGGCCCCGCACCTTCATTCACCGCCTGCATGATACCCGGGCCGCCTCCCGTGATCACCATGTACCCAGCAGCGGCAAGCTTTTTTCCGAGAAGGCGCGCCATCCTGTAGACAGGTTCCAGCGGCCGGGTCCTGGCAGAGCCGAAAACCGTGACCTTTCTCACCTTCTCATACGGACCGAATACCTTCGAGGTGAACCACATTTCCTTCAGCGTCGAATTCATGAGCTTCAGGTCGGCCTTGTCTTCCTTCTCTTCCTGGCCGGCTTTCAGCGCAGCAAGGATCATTTCCCGGACGATGTCGGGACTGTGGATACCGCCGGCGAGCCCGATAAGTCTGTCAATGGCCTCGTCTACGGGTTTATTGCTTCCCTTGAAGCGAAGTTTCACCGTACGGACCTCTTCATGGTTCATTCTAACAACAGGCGGTTTTGTTATTCAAGCTGCTGAAGATGCCGGAAGGTGGGACGAATTTATCGGGAAGACAATTCCTGATTCCCCTTTTGCAAAGGGGAGGGGCGAAGAGAGAATTTCCTGTATATGGATGAAAGAGTGTGCGGCATCAGTTCAGCCCTACACGGAAACGGAAGCCCTGGTAGCTGAAGACCACGCCGTCCGGAGTGATCTGCTCCAGTTTCAGCCCGGCGGAAAGCGACTCCCCTTCGTGCATCGTCTGACCGTTTATCCTCACCATCCGCGAGGCAGGATCAGCAGCAAAAAGGTGTGTCGATATCGTAAAACCCGGCAGGTCCTGCAATACCGAGGGAGGCAGTTCACTCAGGCCGTATAACCTGTTCTTCGAAGGGACGACTGCGGGCTTCTGAGGCGGCCCGGACCCCGGCCCGCTCATAGCGGAAGGAGGCTGTGACCCCGCGGATGAGCTCTCCCGCTTTACTTCCGTGCCCTTCGGGGTTGTTTCTGCCGCTCCCCTCCCCGCGTTTTCTTTCGAAGATGCCCTTCCTTGCCCTCGGGTATTCCCCTTCAGGTCGGAACGGGGGAGAACCCCTTCGCGTACTGAAGGCTCTTGCCGGACCGGAGCGGCCGGCGGATTGAGGGTCGCCGTCTGTTCATCGGGAAGCGCGCGGTCGGAGCGGCCGCCGGAAGACTTTTGTGCCGGGATGGACGGCGCGAATGCGGATGATGCGGGTGCGGGCGGTACAGGGGCGGATGATGCAGCGAGGGATGGGGTGGGGGTGGGTGGTGCGGCCGCGGCCGGACCTTTCGGGTGTCGCGCAAGCCACCATGTTCCGAGTCCCGCGTTCAGCAACAGGGCACCGACAATAAGATACAGCAAGAGATAATGCTTCTTCCGGGTCTGCACCACGACATCCTGCGTTGCATGCAGGTCGGGCACAGTGCCGCGCTGCCTCTCTTTTTCGGATTTTTTCAGGGCGTCAAGAATATAAGACATCGTTGTTTATCCCCCCTTTTTGCCGGTCAGCGACGGCTCATTCGTGCCGATCGCATTATTCATGAGGATAATGGTCTGAGGGCCGACGACTCCGTCCGGAGTGAGACCCCTCACGAGCTGAAACTGTTTCACCTGTTTGGTGAGCTCGCCGTCAAATACGGGCCTCTTCTCTCCCGGCGCTTCCCGTCCCTCCGCGAGTGCGAGGCGTTGCTCGATCCAATACACTTCAGGGCCTTTTTCCCCGGGACGGATTTCCGTTGTGTACTCTTTCGGCATGCGCCAGAGCAGTAGATAATCGCCCAGCCAGTGCCGGCCGATCTCCTTGAGGGCGATCTTCTTCATACCAGCCCCCACTGCCAGGAGTGCCGTCTTTTCGTCCGAAGACATAATGGTGGCATAAAACTCCCGGCCCTGATTGTCAAAAAGCTTCAAAACGGCCGGCCTGTTCAATACGAGGAGACTGCTTAAACTAGAGCGTGCCTCCAGGCATCCTAGACCGCGGGGCCTGGCTTGCCGGCAGGGAGAGGTATGCCCCTGCGCCTGATACGGAATGCCCCATACGCCGAAGAGTGTCTCGAAAGCCAGGTCTTTGCTCTGATCCATGGGCTGGTCGGCTGGCCATTCGAGCGTGTCCAGCTTTTCAGGCTCGGGCGCCGGAGCCGCCACCTGCCGGATAAGCGCTGCGGATTTCGCGGGTACGGCGGAAAGGTTCCGGTGGTAAAGCGTCGCTGTCAGGGCAGCGGCGGCCACGAGTAAAAAAGCCGCAAGCGCCCATCCCAGGGCCTTTTTCCGGGGTCTGCGGCCGTCGCATTCCCCGAAGACTTCGCGCGCGGCCCTGGCGAGGGTCGCCTTGCTTACGCGGTCCTCGGCCTGAACGTATGCGCCGAGGAGGGCCCGGTCGCAGATCACATTGATCAACCTGGGGACTCCTCCGCTCAACCGAAAGAGCGCATCCATAGGCGGGGAGGGAAACAACTTCGTCTGCACACCGGCAACGGCCAGACGATGGGTCACGTATTCGGTCAGCTCCTTTTTCGAAAGGGGACCGAGGTGGTAACGGGCGGTGATCCTCTGCGCAAGCTGCCGCATTTCCTGCCTGCCCAGTTTGTCCTGAAGTTCAGGCTGTCCGACGAGTACGATCCGGAGAAGTTTATGCTGATTCGTTTCGAGGTTCGTCAACAACCTCAGCTGCTCGAGCACATCCATCGTGAGGTTTTGCGCTTCCTCGACAATAAGCACGGTCTTCCTTCCCTGTGCATGGGAATCGAGCAGATAGGCATTGATCCGGTCCACAAAGACCTTGATGCTTGTATTGTTTTCGGGGTAGCGGATATGCAGTTCGTCGCAAAATGCAGCGAGCAATTCCTCAACGGTCATCTTCGGATTCAGGATGAAGGCGACATCCGTGTCCGGCGGCAACTTCTCGAGCATGCATCGGCAGACCGTCGTTTTCCCTGTGCCGACCTCGCCGGTGAGAAGAACAAAGGCTCCGTCGCTCTTGATTCCATAGATCAGATGAGCGAGGGCCTCGCGGTGCTTTTCACTCATATAGAGATAACGGGGGTCCGGTACGATAGAAAAGGGCAGTTCTTTCAGGCCGAAGTATTCCTTATACATAGGCAAGAAGGTGCGTTCCCTGGTTCCCTGCGATATTCATGTCCGAAACTTCACAATGCCGCGGCCAGCCGGCCGGAGAAAATATTCTCTCAATTATAACCGATTTCGGACGAAAGAATGCAACCGCTTATTGCTGCCGCCTATTCCCATACGATAACCTTTGCGCTCCAGATATTGCCGGCGCTCCCGAAAATGAACCATCCTCCTGTCGGCATTGCCGCGCCTTCCGGCAGACCCCGGGCGAGATCGGTCAATGCGTCTCCGCCCATCTTTCTCGCCTCGGCCTGCAAATGTGCGACTGCGTCCTGAAAGTCATACCGCAATCCCGTGCTTGCTATCACCACCCCTATCACCTTATAGGGACGCTGTATGCTTGCGGCGTTGTAAATCCGGATATGATAGTCCTCCGGCTTGGCCTGCCTGGCGGAGGTATCGATAAGGTTGCTCCGCGTCGTCGCACAACCGTATGCAAGCGCGCCGAGAAGGAGAACCGCCACATATCCGGATGGTTTCATCATTCTGCAGGGACCGTCCGCTCTTATTTTACTATGTCTTCTCCGGCCTTGCCTATCTGTCCCTGATATATTCGTAGATATTCAGATAGTGCTGTCCCGGGTGGTTCCACGAATAGTCGCAGCGCATCCCGTTGATCATCAGCTCCCTGAACAGATGGGGATAGGAATACCACCTGCCGACGGCCCGCCGCATCGCTGATTCGAGTCCCCGGTAATTGAAATCGTGAAACACGTACCCGTTGCGCTCTTGCGGCGGTTTGTGCGAATAATCCGCATCGAAGACGGTGTCCTTGAGTCCTCCCGTCGCGCGTACGACCGGAACAGTCCCGTATTTCAGCGCGATCATCTGTGTGAGGCCGCACGGTTCAAACAGACTCGGTACGAGCATCATGTCGGAACCGGCGTAAATGAGATGCGCCAGTTCCTCGTTATACCCTATTTCGAGATGGCAGCCCGGATTGTCATTCAGCTGGTTCTTGAGGTGCCAGAAGTAATGGTTGATTCCGGCCTCGGTGCTTGACCCCAGGAGCACGAACTGGCAGCCGTTTGCAAGGGAATAAAAGATCCCGTCCCTGATCAGGTCGACCCCCTTCTGGTGGTCCAGCCTGCCGACATAGGCGACGACCGGCTTGTAGTCTTGTCTGAGAAGCAGCCTGTGTCTGAGCGCTTCCTTGTTTGCGTACTTGCCCTCCGGAGAAGCGATGCCGTAGCGCTGAGGGATATGACTGTCCGTCTCCGGGTTCCAGACGTCGTAGTCGATGCCGTTCAGGATTCCCCCGACCTTCCGGTGGTGCACCTGCAGTGTGCGGCCGAGGCCGTACGAGAGATCGGTGTGCATGATCTCCCAGGCATAGGTGGGCGACACGGTCGTCACAAAATTGGAATAGACGATCCCTCCCTTCATCAGGTTTATGGCCGAGCGATTGAAGTTGTCCTGCAGACGGTCGGGATGAAAATAGTAGTCCGGCCTGTTCAGACCCGTTTCGCGGAGGATGAACTCTCCGGTCACACCCTGATGCTTCAGGTTGTGCAAGGTGTAGCAGACCCGGGGATGGGTCATCCCGAGGTGCTTGTAGATATCGAAGAGGAGGACGGGAACGATTCCGGTCTGCCAATCGTGGCAGTGGATGATATCGGGATGCTTGTTCGCTCTGAGCATGAATTCGAGGGCGGCCCTGCAGAAAAAGGCGAACCGCTCAGGGTCGTCGTGGTGTCCGTAAAAGATGCCGCGATTGAAGAAGTGCCTTTCGGAGTGGGGCTCGATGAAGAAACATTTCCGTCCGTGAACAAACCCGAAAAAGACGGAGCAATGGACCGACTGGTTGTAAAACGGGACCCAGAGGTCGTCGAAGACCTTCCAAAAACCGTATACCTGGTCATAGCGCATGCAGTCGTATTTGGGCAGGATGATCTCGACGTCATGACCCCGTATCTCGAGCTCATGACATAAACCGTACACGACGTCTGCGAGTCCGCCGACTTTTGCGACCGGCGCACATTCGGATGCGATCATGACGATAAACACGGGTCAGCCCTTGTCCGCGTCAGGTGCAGAGGCCGGCGTCATGTGGTCCTCCCGCTCGCAATTACCCGGTTCGAAGCTCCGGGAAGCATTTTCGGGATGTAAGGGCAGGACAGTGAAAGCATAAAAAAGTGTACCATGCTTTATGAGGAAATGTCATATCCCGCAGAGGCGAGAAGCACGCCGATCGTACCTTCTGCCGGTTCCATCCTGAAGCCGGGCCCATTTTTCCGAGGCTCCCTCAAGGTCCCTGAGGAACGAGACGGTAAGCTCCCGCCAATACGGGGAGCTGTCGCGAACGTTCAATCCTTCTGCCGACTCACCTGTTTTGCCGGCGCTGTAAGAGGGCCGCGAGTCCTTTCACCGCCCGTTCCGGCGAAGGATAGACAGGAATGCGGGACCTTTCGAGAAGTGAGATAATCTTTTTCGATACGCCGTCCGTAGGGATGTGGAAGACCATCAGCTTGTCCAGATCTGCCTTCACGGCCCTCATCAGTGCGCCGAGCTTTTCGGTGATCCCCGGGATATTCGGCAAGGCGATCACGACGAAACCGTCATAGTCGTCCCTGAGTTCATTGAGTACAAGGGAATAGTCCTCGTCCTTTACCTGGGCGGTAAGGTCAAGGGGGTTGTTCAGCACGTAGAAGTTCGGAAAGACGCCCCTGAGGTGATCGAGTCTTTCCGCGGACAGCCGCACCACATCAAGCCCCTGCCTCATGCATTCGTCCGCAGCAAGCACCCCTGAACCGCCGCCGTTCGTTATGATGCAGACACGGTTCCCGGTGTTTCCTCCGACCGCGGGCGCACGGCGCGGAGTCCGGGATTTCCGGGAAGCCCCCTGATAGGACAGTGCCTTTGTCGCATCCATCAATTCGTCGAAGTCCCTTGCCTCGCTCAGCCGGAACTGCTTCAAGATCGAACGGAAGACCTCATAGCGGCCCGCAAGTCTTCCCGTATGGGAGAATGCGGCGGCGGACCCGCTCGTCCCCTTGCCCGCTTTCAGGATGACAAGGGATTTCCTTTCCGACAGGGCCTGTGCCTTCTCGACGAATTTTCTGCCGTCACCGAGGGATTCGATATAGGAGACGACGACATCGGTCTCTCTGTCGCCGAGGAAGTATTCGAATAGGTCGGACTCGTCGATGTCGACGGCGTTTCCGTAACCCACCGCCTTCGATATGCCGATATGGGAAGCCCTGACCGCCTCGAAGAGCGACGCCATGATCGCGCCGCTCTGCGACAGAATCGCCACATTGCCTCTCTGGGGCCTTTTCATCCTCTCATGAGAGATGAAGAACGTATCGAGCTTCCTCCCGGGGTTGAAGAGACCCATGCAGTTCGGTCCGAGCAGGCGTATCCCGAATTCCCTGCCCTTCTCTTTCACCGCGCTCTGGAGTTCGGTCTCGCCTACCTCGGCAAAGCCCGAACTCACGACAATCGCAGCGTTCGTTTTTCCCTTCAGTTCCCCGAGGATGCCGGGCACTTCGGGTGCGGGCCTCATGATGATCGCAAGGTCTGCGGCCCCGGGTATCTCTGCCACGGAGCGGTATGCCTTTACCCCCATAAGTTCCTCATACTTGGGATTCACGGGATAGACCTTCCCTCCGAATTTGAGCAGATTCTTGAGGACGATGCCCCCCAGCTTTATCTCCGTATGGGCCGCACCTATGAGAATGACGGACCGGGGGTTGAAGAGAGAATCGAGAGAACTCATGCGCTTTCTATGAATAGCAGCGCAGGGTCTTCGAGATAGGAGACGACCTTCATCAAAAACTGCGACGCGTACACCCCGTCGGTCACCCGGTGGTCGAAGGTGAGCGAGAGGGGGAGGATTTTTCTGATGACGATCTTCCCGCCCTTGACCCATGGCCTCTCCACTATCCTCCCGGTGCCGAGTATCGCCACATCGGGATGGTTGATGATGGGCGTGGCGAAGATGCCTCCGAAATGCCCGTAGTTTGTAATGGTGAAACTGCTCCCTCTCATCTCTTCGAGCTTGATCTTCCTGTCACGCGCCTTCTGGCTCAGATCCTGAAGCTCCAGGGAAAGTTCATGGATCGTCTTTTGCACCGCGTCTTTTATGACGGGCACCATCAACCCCTCGGGGGTGTCGACGGCAACGGCGATCGTATAATACTTCTTGATCACGATCTCCTCCCTCTCGTCGTCGAGCGAGGCGTTCATCATCGGATACTCTGTAAGCGCGTGGTACACGGCCTTGATGAAAAAGGGCAGGAAGGTCAGATGGACGCCCTTTTCGCGAAGCCCTTTCTTCTCCTGCTCCCTGAGATTCCACAGGTCGGTGATGTCCGCCTCCTCCATGCCCGTGACAAAGGCGGTCGTCTTTTGTGACAGCACCATATTTTTTGCGATGGTCCTCCTCAGTCCCCTCAAAGGTATCCTTTCCGTGGGACCGTAGAGGTCTTCCGGCTTCTTCTCTTTGGAGACCTTCATCACGTCCTCTTTCGTGATGCTGCCGCCCGGACCTGTGCCTTTGACGGCGTCGAGTTCGACGCCCTGCTCCTTCGCAAGCGCCCTGATCGCCGGCGTTGCGAGAACCGCCTCTTCTTCTTCCGGCAGGACACCGACAACAGAGACGGATTTCGGTCTCGCCTCTTCCGCGGGCTTTTCTTTCGTCTCCGGCCTGATCTCCTCACGGGACTCGGGTTTCTCTTCAGGTTTCGGTTTTTCTTCGGCCTTCGGCTTCACCTCAGGGGCGACCTCACCCTCCAGGGTGAGAGTCATCAGGACTTCGCCCACCTTGACGATCTCGCCCTCCTGTTTATTGATCTTCAGCACCTTTCCTTTCTTGGGGGAGGGCACTTCGACGACCGCCTTATCCGTTTCCATTTCGAGGACAGTCTGATGCGCTTCGACGTCATCACCTTCCTTTACGACCCATTTTCGTATTTCCCCTTCTGTTGTTCCTTCGCCCAAATCCGGCAATACGAATGCAAACGGCATGGTGGACCTCCTCAAAAGGATTCTGTATGAGGCTGCAACTTTCAGCTACAGGATATCATGCCGGAGGGTCGTCGTCAATCGACGCGTATCGGTTTATTTCGGTGTATTTTGCCGGTTGGTCCTGGGTCTACAGATGGGTTTTGTGCCTTGCAATGGTATAATGGTGTCATCTCGGGACCCGGGGAGAACGAGGATGAAAGGCAAACCAAAAGAGCCGGCTGTTCCCCCTGAAAGGAGCGAAACCCTGCGTCAGCTGATCATCGAGCTGATCGACGGACACGCTCTCTCGGCGAAGGAGATATCCGGCAATGCCGGTGTGTCCGTCAAAGAGGTGTACGGGCACCTCGACCATATCCAGAAGACGGTGGACACGAAAGCGTACCGGTTTTCAATTGTTCCGGCGGTGTGCAAGAAGTGCGGCTTTATGTTCAGGAAGCGCGGGAGATTGAAGAAACCCGGCAGGTGCCCGGTCTGCAAAGGCGAAACGATCGAGGAGCCGCTTTTCGAGATCGACAGGACCGTCAGGGATCGGGAAAGGCATACGGGGTGAACTCGCTATCGCCAGGAGGACGGAGTATAATAGGCGGGACTGGAGCGACGTCCCTATGACAATGCAGAAACGGATCATGAAAAAGAAGTTCTTCCTTTTGCTCTTCTTTGTTTTCTGCTTTTCCCTGCTGTCATCCGCATATGCCCGGGACAATGCCCAGGTTCAGCGGAAGGGCCTGCTCTGGAAAGTCCGGTCCGGGTCCGGCGCCGTCTATCTCCTCGGATCGATCCACGCCCTGAAGAAAGAGCACTACCCTCTGCCCGCTCGGATAGAGGAGGCCTTTGATGAATCCGACACGCTCGCGGTTGAGGCCGACATAAACGACGTGAACGTCGAGGGGCTTATGACGGCGCTGGAAGGGGCTGTATACCCGGGCAATGAGACAATCGAGGACCACCTTTCGAATGAGGCCTATGAGCGGGCCAAGGCAAAACTTTCCGAGTCCGGGATCCCTGTGCAGCTCTTTCAAAGAACCAAGCCCTGGCTGCTTGCCCTGATGCTTGCGGCCCTCGAGATGCAGAAGTCGGGCCTTGACCCGGAATACGGTATAGACAAGCATTTCCTGGGGGAGGCGAAAGGCAGAAAACGAATAGTCGAGCTGGAGAGCATCGATTTTCAACTCAGGCTTTTCACTACGATGTCCGATGCAGAGCAGGAATCCTTTCTCCTTTACACCCTGCAGGATCTCGATGCCTCCGGCAGGGAAACGGACGCCCTGATAGGGGCATGGATGCGCGGCGATGCGAAGTCGATGGAGTCTCTCGCGCTTGAAGGAGTGCGGGAGAATCCTCAACTGAGACCGATGTACAAGAAACTCTTTCAGGACCGGAATGAGGCTATGGCCTCGAAGATCGAAGGGTTCTTGAGAGAGGGCGGGACGTACTTTGTGGTCGTAGGGACCGGGCATCTCGTGGGGAAAGGAGGAATCCCGGGACTTCTGAAGAAGAGAGGATACTCCGTCGAACAATGGTAACGCACCGCGCGCAGGGCAGCGTGTGAGGAAAGGCTCGAAGCGGAGGCGAGGGACACGATACGAAGGGTAAAATCGAAGTAACGGAAGTTGCTCATGAGCGGGACTGTCTATCTCCAGCCGAACTTCTTGAGGGCCAGGCCGAGGAGCTTATTGATCGGATTGCTCCTCCCGAGAAAGGGGAGGAGAGGCCTTTTCCTTGTCCCGAGCCTGTCGAGTTCCTCTATGATTTCCTGGTCCCTTTCGTGGCTCAGCCCTTCCCTGAAGGCGCGTATCGCGTCGGCCTTCTTTCCCGCAAGCAGGTAGATTCTTCCGAGATTCAGATAGTGGACAGGGTTGTGCGGTTCCCTCGCCGTCGCTTTCTCGCAGACCGTGACCGCGAGCTGAAACTGCCCCCTCTCCTTCGCGATGCAGAGGGCGAGGTACGAATGATATGCCGGTTTGTCGTCGGCCCGGCCCGCTTTTTCGAAGAAAGAGAGGGCGGAAAGGGTGTCGCCGCGGGCCAGAGCGCGCATGCCGCCTGCAAAAAGTCGTTCGGCTTCGGTTTCTGACATCTAGACATTGAACTATAGAGCGAGAATTTTTTCAAGAGAATTCTTTGCAACACGGCGTTCCGAATACCGGAGGGGCGAGTATCAATACTTCATTGCTTCGGCAAGCGCCTTCCGTATTCTCTCTGTTCCGGGCATGTAGTAGTCTTCGAGCTTTGGAAGCGGCAGGACTACGTCGTAGCTCGCGACCCTCGCGATCGGCGCCTTGAGATGCAGCATCATCTCTTCCGCCAGGGACGCCGAAAGTTCTGAGGCGAAGCTTCCCGTTTTCGGGGCTTCGCACACGATCACGACCCTCCCGGTCTTTCTCACGGACTTGTAAACGGTCTCTTCATCGAAAGGGTTCAGGGTCATGAGGTCTATCACCTCGGCATCGAAGCCCTCCACAGCCTGGAGCGTCCTGTGGAGCATGAACCCCCAGGAAATGACCGTCACGTCCTTGCCCTCCTGAACAACCCGTGCCTGTTCGAGCGGTACTACGTACTCTCCCTCAGGCACGTCCTCCTTCATGAGCCGGTAGAGGCGCGTCGATTCGAGGAAGATCACCGGGTCGGGGTCCCGTATCGAGGAGAGGAGGAGTCCCTTTGCATAGTAAGGAGAAGAAGGCATCACGACCTTTATACCGGGCATGTGACAGAAGATCGCCTCGCAGCTTTCGGAGTGGTGTTCAGGCGCCCTGATGCCGGCGCCGTAAGGCGTCCGTATGACGAGGGGGCAGGTATATCTCCCCCGCGAGCGGGAGCGGAGCCGTGCCGCGTGGTTGCTGATCTGGTCCACGGCGGGGTAGATGAAACCGAGAAACTGTATCTCGGCGACCGGCTTCAGTCCGTACGCTGCCATGCCGATGGAAGCGCCGACGATGCCCGATTCCGCAAGGGGCGTATCCATGACCCTCTCCGGCCCGAACTGTGTCTGGAGACCCTCGGTAATCCTGAACACCCCGCCGTTTTTTCCTACGTCTTCGCCGAGGACCACCACGTCCCCGTCGCGCTCCATCTCTTCTCTGAGGGCGAGGTTTATTGCCTGTACCATGTTCAGCTGCGGCATATCAGAAATCCTCCAGCTCTTTCCGCTGCCGCCCGGTAATCTTCCCGTAGGTGTAGGCAAACATGTCGCGCGGACCGGCATGCTCCACGGCTTCGGCCTTTCTTTCCGCCTCATCGACGGCAGCTTTCGTCTTCGCCTCGAGGTCTTTCTGATACTCGTCCGACCAGAGACCTTTTTTCTCCATGAACAGCTTCACTCTCAGGATCGGGTCCTTCGGCAGCCACGCTTCGACCTCTTCCTTTGTCCTGTAACGCGAGGCATCATCCGCCGTTGTATGATCCGACATCCTATAGGTGTAAGATTCGATGAGGGTGGGGCCATCCCCGCGCTTTGCTTTAGCCAGCGCGTCCTTTGTGGCCTTGTATACCGCAAAGATGTCATTGCCGTCTATCTGGATGCCTTCAAAACCGTAGGCAACCGCTTTTTGGGCGATGGTTTTGGCCGCTGTCTGCTTCTCTCGCGGGACCGAGATCGCCCACTGGTTGTTTTCGCAGATGAACACGACGGGCGCCTTGAACACCCCGGCGAAATTGAGCGCTTCGTGGAAGTCGCCCTCAGAGGTCCCGCCGTCGCCGAAATATGCGATGACGCCGATCTTGTCCCCCCGGTATTTTGCCGCCATGGCGGCCCCGACGGCGTGAGGGATATGCGTGCCGACAGGTATCGAGACGGGGAATATATGCAGATCCTCCGCAATCTTGAGGCCGCGTTCATCGCCCCCCCAGTACTGGAGGATCATGTGTGGGGGATGACCTACTGCGATATAGACTCCGTTTTCCCTGAATGTCGGGAAGACCCAGTCCGATTTTTCGAGAGCGAGGGCGCTCCCGACTTGCGTCGCCTCCTGCCCTGCGATCGGGGCGTAGGTGCCTATCCTTCCCTCCCTCTGGAGACTCAGGGCGCGCTGGTCGAACGTGCGCGCCAGAACCATCGTCTCATAGAGTCTCTTTATCTCCCCGTCGGACAAAGGAGGCATAAGGGACTCGTCGATGTTCCCCTTTTCATCGAGGACGGCGAGACGCCGCACACTAAATGATGCTATTGTTTCTTCCGGCATATGGTAAAAGGATAGCATGCAGGCAGCCATCAGTCAATCGGAGCCGAGAAAAAAATGGAGAGGCTTTTTGTGCGATAATGAAGCAGGGGATTGAGACAGGACGAAAGAGATCGCGGCGCGAAAGCGATGATACAGTATGGGTCGTGTTCATGGGCCGAAAAGACCCTTGTCCGGAGCGGAGAATTCTATCCGAAAGGGGTGAACACCGCGGAGAAGCGGCTCAGATATTACGCCGGCATATTCGACGCAGTCGAGATAGATTCGAGCTATTATGCATTACCCTCCGAAACCACGGTGCGCAACTGGGCGGAGAGAACCCCCGACGGTTTTACCTTCCATATCAAGGCGTACGCCCTTTTGACGGGTCATAGTGCCGACCTGCGCGCCATTCCCCCCGGGGTGAGAGAGGTGCTTTCAGAGGAGCAGCTGAAAGCGAACCGCATTTCGCTGAGAGGAAAAGAACCGCTGGAGCTTGCCTTCAGACTCTTTAAAGAAGCCTTCAACCCCCTCGCGGAAGCGAAAAAGGCAGGGATCGTCGTGTTTCAGTATCCGCCTTTTTTCGTCTTCAAGCCGGGGAACCTCGATTACCTCCTCTTTTGCGGGGAGATGATGAGCGGATTTCGCATTGGCGTTGAGTTCAGGCACGGGAGCTGGCTGACGCCTGAGCGCAGGGAACAGGTCTTCTCTTTCCTGAGAAAATACGAAATAACTTACATCGCTGCCGATGAGCCGCAATACGGCAACCTCTCGACAGCGCCCTTCGTCCCCGAAGTCACCACCGATGTCGCGTACTTCAGACTCCATGGCCGGAACAGGCAGAACTGGTTCAAGAAGGGTATCGAGACTTCGTTGCGCTACGATTACCTGTATTCCGACGAAGAACTGAAAGAGTTTATCACCCCTGTCCTCCGGGTATCTCAAAGGGCCGCGAACACCTTTGTAATGTTCAATAACTGCCACCTTGGTTACTCGATGAAGAATGCGATGCGCCTGAGGGAAATGATGGAGGCAAAGGAAAGGGCGGTCTTGCAGGACCTGAAGCCCCCATCAAGAAAGACTGATACTGCGTGAGGACGGCATTCTCACTCATCTCGCTTCGCTCCGAGGCGCCGGAGGCAATACGGCCCGCTGAAACCGTTCGAATGCATCCCCACGCTGAGTCGATGGCGGATCTTGTCGGACCCGCCCGGTTGATTTCTTCTCAAAAGACTGTACCATGAAAACAACGGGCGTGAGGAGGTGAAAGAAGAAGATGCAAAAGCTTGTATTGACGGGAATGCTTGCAGCCTTACTGTTCTTGTCTGCCTGTGTTCTTTATGGAAAGCCCGGGGGAGAAAAGTCCGGGAAGGACTTGTTTGCGCAAAACTGTTCAGGGTGTCATCCCGACGGCGGCAACATCCTGAACCCGCGAAAAACGCTTCACGGTAAGGACCTAGAAGCGAACAATATCAAGACTCCCCGGGACATCGTAAAGAAAATGAGGAACCCCGGTCCCGACCCGACACACCCGCAGGATTGGGCGGGCATGAGGATGTTTGACGAAAAGGCTATTTCGGATGATGATGCGCTGAAGATCGCGAACTATATTCTGGAAACATTCAAGTGAGGTAGGGCGATGCTGTTCTTACCCATTTCGCCGGCGCTCTTTCTCCTGTTTCTTGTCTTGCTGCCCGTCCTCTTCCGGAGACTGGACAATTGTCGGTGAATACTATCTTGAGGCAGTTTTCTAAGTACCGCGGTCCTTTTTCCCCTTTATCTTTTTCATCAGCTCTTCTCTTGTGATCAGTCCCTTTTCGATGAGGGTCATCGTGAGGGCTTCGACTATCATCCCGAGGCTGACCTTCTCGTCTCGTGCAGGAGCCCCCGCCGGCGGCCTCTCCCGGGAAGGACTCGGCGGTGACGGATCGGGATCGGCCTTCATGCCATCAAGACCTTCAGGGGTGCAGATAACCTTTGCCCTATATCGTCTTTCCTTGCCTTCGTAGAGCCGGTCTATGGCCTCCCGTATGGCGGATTCGAGGGCCAGAACGGGCCTGACCCTTGTCCCGAGCACGAAGCTCAATTCGTCGATTGTCTTCAGGTCCGAGGGATCAGACATAGCTATCGTGAGAGCTCCCTTTTCAAAATCCAGAGGGATTATATTGTACTTGCGCGCCAGGTCAAGCTTGACCCTTTTCAGCGTCTCGGCCGGGATCTCCCTGTCGTCGAGTGAAACGCATTTCTGCCCGAGCTGTCTCTCGAGGACGGATGCGATGGATTCCTCGTCGGCGAACCCCATCTTCACGATTATTGAGCACAACCTGTCACCCCACTGCCTTTGCTCACCGAGTGCCACGCCCAACTGCGTTCTGTTGATAAGCCCGGCCTCGATGAGCATCTCCCCGATTCTGCCTTTGTCTTCCGTCACTGTTTTGTCTCAGGGCCTATTATATCAAACATTTCCGAAAATCTCCCGGCCTGCCGTATCGGCGTGAGCGCCGAAGCGGTAAGCCCCCTGATCGATTGGGGCCTGCATTCCCTTATCGGGTCATTCCAACGGAAAACAAAGATGCTATACTGATAAAAGATACGATGTTCCGGTATCGGAATTATGCCGGTCTTCTTATGGAGCTTGATAAAGGAGGGAAGTATGCCGCAAGGAAAGAGGCTTAAATACTTCGCTGATGGCAAGTGGAAGGAATCTGCGACAAAGAAGTACATGCCCGTCACGAACTCCAGCACCGGCGAGCTTATGGCGGAGGCCCCGTGCTGCACCGTGGATGAGGTGAATGAAGCGGTGGCTGCGGCGAAGGCGGCGTTTCCGCGCTGGTCCTCGACTCCTGTAGGCAAGAGGACGGACCTCATGTTTCGTTTCAGGGCGATTCTTGACGCGCATCTCGATGAGCTTACCCTGTCGGTGTCGATGGAACTGGGCAAGACACTGGATGAGGCCAAGGGGGAGATCATCAAGGTATTGGAGGTTGTTGAACTCGCCTGCGCAGCGCCTGTGCTGATGCAGGGGGATGCGCTGATGAACGTGTCGAGGGGTCATGACACGGTGATGTACCGTGAACCCGTGGGAGTTTTTGCCGGGATTGTGCCCTTCAATTTTCCGGGGATGATTCCTTTCGGGTGGATGCTTCCACTGTGCATCACTACCGGCAACACCTTTGTGCTGAAGGCGGCGAGTTTGGTTCCGCAGACAGCCGTGAGACTGCTTGAGCTGCTGATCGAGGCCGGGCTTCCCGAAGGGGTGGTGAACCTGGTCACCTGCAGCAGGAACGAAGCCGAACTGCTTCTGAGCCATCCTGATATCGCGGGCATCTCCTATGTCGGCTCCATGGCAGTCGGCAGGCACATCTATAGCACGGCCGCCGCCCATGGCAAACGGGTACAGGCCCTGTGCGAGGCGAAAAACCACGGACTTGTGCTGAGGGACGCGGTGCTCGAACGTTCCGCCCTCGGCATCATCAACTCCGCCTTTGGCTGTGCAGGGATGCGCTGCATGGCGCTGCCGGTGCTCTGTGTGGAGGAGGCAATCGCGGATGAGTTTGTAGCCAGTCTGGTGAAGTTTGCGAAGCAGAGGAAAGTCGGATGCGCCTATCATCCCGAGACAGAGCTTGGGCCGGTCGTTTCAGCAGAGCACAAGCAGTCCGTCATAGGGTGGATCGACAAAGGGGTGGAGGAAGGCGCGGATCTTGTTCTTGACGGACGGGGCATCGTTGTGCCGGGCTTTGAAGGAGGCTATTTCATAGGTCCGACGATATTCGACCGCGTCACGCCCGAGATGAGCATAGGGAACAGGGAGATCTTCGGGCCGGTGGCCTGCATCAAGAGGGTGAAGGACTTCGAGGAAGGCCTTGCGGTGGCGAACGCGAGCCCTTTTGCGAACGGCTCGTGCATCTTCACCCGGGACGGGTATTATGCGAGGGAATTTGCGCGGAGGAGCCATGCCGGCATGGTCGGCATCAACGTCGGCATTCCGGTGCCGGTATCGGTATTTCCCTTCGCGGGGCACAAGAATTCCTTTTTCGGAGACCTGCACGTGATGGGCAGGGACGGGGTGGCCTTCTACACGGAGGCCAAGTGCGTCACCTCCCGGTGGTTCGGCGAAGAGGACAAGACGGAGTGCAGGATCAGCACGTGGGAGGGCACGATCGCACGGACCTGCTGATTCCCCCGCGCAGCAGGGAGAAAGAGCACCCGGAGTAAGTATTGTGCCGCTTTGCGCAAAGTTCACCGCGAATCGTCCGCATCACCCAAGATTGACAAAATCCATTTTTGCGACTATCGTGATAGATAATTGAATCAGACACTTGCGAAAGGGGGTGTAATTCGCGTGTCAGGTCCGGGGACGTGGAGAGAGTTCTTACGGAGAAGCATACCGGCCTTTTATTAACCTTACGTGAATATCGCAGGAGGTCATGCCATGCGTAAACTGCTTTTTGTGTCGCTCGTGTTCTGTCTTTCCCTTGTGGTGTCCGCTCCGGTCTTCGCCGCAGAGGGGACCCTGAAAATCGGCGCCCCGCAGCCGATGACAGGCCCCGACGCACCCTTCGGGGACAAATTCAAGAAGGCCTATTCGCTTGCCGTTGAGGAGATCAACGCCGCAGGCGGCGTGAACGGCAGGAAGATCGAGGTGATCATCGAAGACCACCAGGCGAAGAACGCGCTCGCCGCTACGGTAGCGGAAAAACTCATTACCCAGGAGAAGGTACTAATCCTCACGGGAGGCCGCGCCTCGGGCCAGGCCGTCGAGATCGCCTCAGTAGCGCAGCGCCTCAAGACACCGTACCTCGTAGACCATCCCTCTGCCGACATCATCACTGCAAAAGGCTTCGAGTGGGTCTTCCGCAATAACCCCACAGGTTCGATCTATCCCCAGGCCTTCAACAAGTTCATCAGCGAGGTGCCGGGCGCGATGCCGAAGTCCGCGGCGGTTCTCTACGACAACACGGTATTCGGCAAGTCCATCGCCAATTCGGCCATGACATTCCTGAAATCCAGGAACGTCAAGATCGTGAATGACGAAGCCTATGCGGTGAACACACTCGACTTCAAGCCGATCATGACGAAGGTCAAGGCGAACAACCCCGATTTCGTTCTCATGGTCGCGGTCAGCACGACCGACGCGATCCTGCTGACGCGCCACGCCAAGGAAATGGGCCTGAGACCGCGCGCTTTCGTCGGCTTCGGCGGCGGCTTCGGCGTGGAGGACTTCGCGAAGCAGCTCGGCGGCCTGAGCGAAAATGTCTTCTCCTCAGCTGCATGGTCCGGCAATCCGAACGACCCAACGGTGAAGAAGTTCTACGCGACGTTCTACAAGAAATACGGTATCCATCCCAAGGAGCACGAAGTGGAAGGCTATGCCGGGATATACATTATCGCAGACGCGATGAAGCGCGCCAAGCCGACGGGTAATCTTGCGGCTGATCGCGAAGCGATACGTCAGGCGCTGCTCAAGACCGATATGACCACGGTATTCGGCAAGGTCAAGTTCGGCGACTGGGCCGGCCCCCTTGGGGACAAGTACACCAACCAGAACATATTTTCGCCCGACCACTCGGTGCTCGCCCAGTGGCGCGGGGGCAAGCTGCTGAACGTATGGCCGAAGGCGAATGCCGAGACGAACTACGTCTTTCCGGAGCCCTCGACGAAATAGGGACCGCGGCGCCCCGGTTTCCCTAGTGGATGCCGGAGCGCCCGGTGACCGCGGCCATGGAAACCCTTATCCAGAGTCTTGTCAACGGAGTTCTGACCGGGTCACTCTACGCCATGATCGGCGTAGGGCTCACCGTGATCTTCGGCGTAATGCGCATCATCAACCTCGCCCACGGCGAGATGGTGATGCTCGGCATGTTCAGCGCCTACTGGTCCTATACCTTGTGGAAGATCGACTCCTTTCTCTCCGCGATAGTGTGGGTGCCGCTCTTCTTCCTCGCCGGCATGCTGGCGTATCGCTATCTCGTCAGGGCCATCATGCCGGGCGGAGAGCTGAACACCCTGCTTTACACCGCCGGCATGTCGCTTCTCATCGCCAATGTGGCGTTGTTTGCCTGGACGGGTGATTACCGCACTCTGAATCTGCCGTATGCGGTCGAACCCCTCCATCCCTTCGGGATTGCCGTGCCGGTGCCGCTGGCGATCGCCTTTGGCCTCGCAGCGCTCATCACGGCGGCGCTTTATGTTTTTCTGGCGCGCACAGATACCGGGCGTGCGGTACGCGCGACCAGTCAGAATCCGGAGGCGGCAGCGCTTATGGGCATCAATGTCGAGCGGATCGCGATGATCACCTTCGGCCTCGGCACCGCCCTCGCGGCTGCCGCAGGGGTGCTGCTGGTACCATCGCTTTACCTCTACCCTACGGTAGGCGAGATCCTGGTCGTCAAGTGTTTCGTAATCGTGGTACTCGGGGGCTTGGGTTCCATCCCCGGAGCGATTGCCGGCGGCATCCTTCTTGGGGTCATCGAATCGTTCGGCGCGGTGTACGTGTCGGTGGCGTACAAAGACACGATCGGTTTCATCATGTTCCTGCTGGTGCTGCTGTTTCGTCCTCAGGGCCTTTTTGGGGCGGCGCGGTCATGAAGCGCGTTCTGCCCGTCATTGCGGCCCTGCTCTTGCTGGCGATCCCGCTCGGTGTATCGAACCAGTTTCTGTTGCACCTCGGGATAACCGTGCTGATGTGGACCATTTTGGGTCTGGCCTGGAACCTCCTGGGCGGCTATGCCGGCCAGGTATCGTTCGGACACGCGACCTTTTTCGGTATCGGTGCGTACACCACCATGATCCTCTATTTGAGCTTCAGGCTTGCTCCCTGGTACGGGATGGCGCTGGGCGGCGTCCTGGGGGCGCTCTTTTCCCTGCCGATCGGGCTCATCTGCTTCCGGCTGCGCGGGCCGTACTTTTCGCTCGCCACGCTCGCCGTGGCCGAGATCATCCGGCTGGTGGCGCTCAACTGGGAATCACTCACCAACGGACCCGTAGGACTGCTTATCACGTCGCTGCCGCAGGTGACCGTTTTTGGCGCGGCGATCAACTGGGAGCGCAAAGAACCGTTCTTCGTGATCGTCGCGGTGCTTGCCCTCTGCGCAATGCTCGCCGCATACCTGTTCACGCGGTCGCGGCTCGGAAGCTATCTCACCGCCATCCGTGAGGACGAAGACGCCGCCGAAGCGATCGGCATCGACACCACACGCTCCAAGGTGACCGTGCTTGCCTTGTCCGCTTTCCTTACCGGCCTCGCCGGCGGTTTCTATGGCCTGTACTTCCGCTACGTAGACCCGGACGCAGTGTTTCTGATCTCTCTTTCAGTCGAGATGGTTTTCATCGCCGTCGTCGGAGGACTGCGCACTATTGCGGGACCCGTGGTGGGAGCGATCTTCCTCACCACGATTGCAGAACTCTTTCGTGAGCGTTTCATGGTAGGGCATCTCATCTTTTACGGACTCTTCATGATGCTCGTAATCCGTTTTCTCCCGGAGGGGATTTGGGGCCGTGCGCTCCGTATTCTCACCGGGAGGCGCTGAAGGGCCGGTATGGCACTGCTCGAGGTCTCCGGTCTTACACGCGACTTCGGCGGTCTGCGCGCCGTCTCGGGCCTGTCCTTTCAGGTCGGGGCAGGGGAAATCCTGGGTCTCATAGGGCCCAACGGCGCCGGAAAGACCACAGTGTTCAATCTCATCACCGGTTTCCTGCGTCCGACCTCGGGCGACATCCGTCTCGATGGGCTCCGGATTGCCGGTCTTAAGCCTCACGCCGTCGTGCGGTGCGGTATCGCGCGTACGTTCCAGATCGTGAAGCCCTTTCCGAATCTTTCCGTCTGCGAGAACGTTGCGCTCGCGGCCCTGGTTCGTCTCGGAGTGCGCGCCGAAGCCGAAGCCGATGCGGAGCGTGCACTGAAACAGGTGGGACTCGGCGACAAACTCGATATCCCGGCGTCGGACCTGACCCTGAGCGATCAGAAACGTATGGAGATCGCGCGCGCACTTGCCACGCATCCAAAACTTCTTTTGCTCGATGAACCCCTGGCCGGCCTTAACCCGCGTGAGACGGAAGATGCCTGCCAACTCGTCCAGGCAATCCGTGCGGGAGGGGTCACCGTGGTGTTGGTCGAGCATGTGATGAAGGCGATCATGCGCATCTCGCATCGCGTGGTCGTGATCTGCCAGGGCGAAAAGATCGCTGACGGTCCGCCATCCGAGGTAGTGGCCGACCCCGCCGTCATTACGGCATATTTCGGCAAGAGAGCGAGGTAGTCATGCTGCGCGTCGACAATATCGAGGTGGCTTACGGCAAAATCCAGGCCCTCTGGGGTGTGAGCTTCGAGGTGCGCGACGGCGAAATCGTCGCCCTCGTAGGCGCGAACGGTGCGGGCAAGACCACGACGCTCAAGACCGTTTCCGCACTGCTCAGACCCTCGGCAGGGGCCATCCTGCTCGACGAACAGCGACTCGATTGCTGTACCCCGGTAAAGGTGGTCGAATTCGGCGTGATCCAGGTACCGGAGGGCCGCAAACTCTTCCCTCATATGACGCTGCGCGAGAACCTCCTGCTCGGGGGCTACACGCGCGCAGCACGGGCCGAACGTTCGAAACGGCTGGAGCACGTCTTTGAGATCTTTCCGGCGCTGCGCGAGCGGCAGGGCCAGATCGCCGGCACACTCTCGGGCGGTGAGCAACAGATGGCAGCAATCGGCCGTGGTCTCATGGCCGGCCCGAGAATCCTTATGCTGGATGAACCTTCACTCGGCCTTGCGCCGATCATGGTGGAAGAGATGTTCCGCGTCGTACGCGAGATAAACCAGCGCGGCGTGACGATTCTCCTGGTCGAACAGAATACGGAAAACGCGCTCGAGCTCGCTCATCGGGGCTATGTCCTGGAGTCCGGCCGCGTCGTGCTCGAGGGAACCGGAAAGGAACTGCTCGCCAACGAGAAGGTGCGGGAAGCCTATCTCGGCCTGTAGTGCAGCCGAATCGCGGCAGGCGCCTGCCGCGATTCGGCCCTCCTGCCTGGTTCAGGCGAGGGTGAACTCCAGGGTCCCGAGTTTTTCGACTGCGCTCGAAATCTTGTCGCCTGCCCTGAGCCAAACCTGTCTTTCCGGAGGATAGCCCATGATCACGCCTTCCGGAGTGCCGGTGAAGACGATGTCCCCGGGTTTCAATGTGAAGTGCTGCGAGGCATAGCTGATAATGGCGGCGACGCTGAAGATCATATCGCTGGTGTTGCTGGACTGGCGTCGCTCGCCGTTCACGTAGCACTCGATCGTGAGGTTATTGGGATCGGGAATCTGATCTGCCGTGACCAGGTAGGGGCCGATCGGGGCAAAACCGTCGCAGGTTTTGCCGAGCAGGTACTGGCTCGTTTTGAACTGGAGGTCCCGGGCGCTCACATCATTTCCTGTGCAGTAGCCGAAAACAACGGACAGCGCTTCCGCCTCGCTTACCCGGTAGGCGGACTTGCCGATGACCGCCACTAGCTCGACCTCGTAGTCGAACTTGGATGCCACGTGGGTGGGCAGGTTGATTATGCTCTTATGGCCGGTGAGCGCGTTGTTGCATTTGGTGAACAACACCGGCGAAGCCGGTACGGGCGTCTTTGTCTCGGCCGCGTGCCTTCGATAATTGAAGCCCGTCATCAGGATCTTTTCAGGGTTTGTCACGCAGGGGCCGAACTCCGTGTTGCTTTCATCGCGGAACAGACCCTTTGTCCCGTGGCTTGCGACGGCCCGGCTCACAAGAGCGGAAAGGCCGTGGTCACCGCGCCGGATCACTTCGGCGATCGTGACAGGTACTCTCTTGCCGAACAGGCGGGCTGCGGCCTTCACGTCGAGGATGCCCTTGTCGCTCTTCACACCGAGGCTGAATGAGCCCCCCCTGCGGATCGTCGCAAAGGTCATCCCCTTCGGCATTTCATCCCCGGAGACCCTTCTTTTTGCTCCCTGTCCGAGGCCTGCCGCAGCGGCAGGCACGAAAATCCTGCGGGTTTTTTCCATCGTCTGCCTCCTTACGCATCTCGCATGGCATCACGGAATCCTTGTGCCGTCAATTCAACAACGCTTCCGGGGGGTCTCAGCTGCCCGGTCTGCAGGCCCTGAGGTTCAACTGGAGATACTTGTTGCCGTTCCACTCATTGATCTTCGGAGTGAATACGGCATCCACAAACCGGGATGCGGCGAGATGATCGAGAAAACTCCCCATGTCGAAGCCTATGGCATCGATGGCAAGGGATTTCTGTTTCAACCTCATCTTGAGGTGGTTTTTCCCCACGATTTTCGGATTCAGCATATCGAGTCCCCTTGCGCCGAACAAGGGTTCAGGGTTCCCGGCCCCGACGGGCTCAAGCAGGGACAGTTCCCTCACGAGTCCCGTGTTCACCTCCCGGAGCGTCAGCTCCGAATCGATTTCGACGGTACGGACGAAGTCTTCGGCCCGGAGGGAATTCCTGACGAGCTCATTCATCCGCGCTTCGAATAGCGGGAGGTCCGCGACCCTGAGTCGGACCCCCGCCGCCTGCCGGTGTCCTCCGAAGGAAAGGAGGACATCGCTGCATGCCGACAGGCCGGTGTAGACGTCGAACGCGGGGATGCTCCTCACGGAACCCTTCGCGGTATCGCCCTCCTGCGTGAAGACAAAGGCCGGCCTGCAGAAGTCTTCCGCGAGCCTTGATGCAACTATCCCTATCACCCCCGTGTGCCAGGCCTCCCTGCACAGGACGATGGCGGCATCGTATCCCCTCTGTCTGAGAAGAGAGAGGGCCTCCTGGTAGGTCTCTTCCTCTATCCTTTGTCTTTCGGAATTCATCCTGTCCAGCTTTTCGGCGATCGGGAGGGTCTCCTCGTACGATCCGGAAAGGAACAGGCTGACGACCTCGCCGGCATCGCCCATTCTGCCCGAGGCATTGATTCTCGGCACGAGGGTGAAGGAAAGCAGGCCCGCCCTCAGCTCCTTTTCACGGAGCCCTGAGACCTCCATCAGTGAACGTATGCCCGGTCTGCAGGCTTCGCGGATGTATCGGAGCCCTTCTTTCATAATGATCCTGTTTTCACCGAGCAGGGGAACCACATCTGCCAGCGTCCCAACGGCGGCAAGATCGAGCAGAGAGAGGGAATCGTCGGAATCGATGGCGAACGCGCCGTCCGTGGCCATGGCCTGAACCACCTTGAAGGCGACGCCCGCTCCGGAAAGGGTCCGAAGTTTCGAGGCTACGGCGCCGAGTTTGGGATTGACCACGGCAACAGCATCGGGAAGCAGGAAACCTCCCGGTCCGTTCACCCGCGAGCTGTCTTCAGCGGGCTCGTGGTGATCGGTGATGATGACGTCGATCCCCCGCTGCCTCGCCGCCGCAGCCGCGTCAAAGGAGGTTATGCCGCAGTCTACGGTAATGATGAGGGAGACGCCGAGTTCTTTTGCCCTCTCGATCGATGGCGGATTAAAGCCGTACCCGTGGGTCAGCCTGTTCGGGATGTGGGAATGGACGTCGAGGCCGATCTTCGTGAGGGCCTGCACCATTATGGCGGTGGCGGTCAGGCCGTCCGTGTCGTAGTCCCCGTGGACGAGGACCCTCTCGCTGCGCTTCACCGCCGCTTTTATCCTTTCCAGAGCGGAGGCCATGGCCGGAAGATCGAAGGGATCGGAAAGGTCCGTCACTCCCTGGAGAAGAAAATCCTTCACGTCGGAGGGGGTCTTTATGCCCCTGTTGATAAGAACATGGGCGAGAACCGGGGATATCGATGCGGCCCCGGAAAGGTGGCGTATGTATTCAGGGTTCTTTCTGCTTATGAGCCACCGCCGGTTCATGACCGGCAGGCAAGGGGAAAATGAGATGTCGAAAACAGAAGCCTTCTCATCTCAGATTCCCTGGATTTCATTTCCGGGCGCTCATCTGCGTCTTTTCAGGAACCCTCTTTTTTCCCAGAAGAGCGCTATCGGACTTGCGACAAAGATCGACGAGTACGTGCCGATCAACACCCCGAGGATCATGGCCAGACTGAAATCATGGATCACTTCTCCCCCGAAGAAAAACAGGGCGAGAGAGGTGATGAGCACCGTGAAGGAGGTGACGATCGTCCTCGAAAGGACCTCGTTTATGCTCAGGTTCATCACCGCCTCGACGGGTTCCTTTATCTTTGTCCTGAGATTTTCCCGTATCCTGTCGAATACGACGACCGTGTCGGTGAGAGAGTATCCCGCGATCGTGAGAAGGGCCGTAACGAGGATGAGGTTGATCTCTTTCCCAAGGAAAAAGAATACGGCAAGCACGCCGAGAACGTCATGGAACGTCGCCACCGTCGCGCCGACTGCGAAATCGAATTTGAAACGGATCGCGATATAGATAAGTATCCCGAGCGTTGCAAAGGCGATGGCCTTCGCCGAGTCGCCCCTGAGCCGCGCGCCGACCTTCGGTCCTATCTCGGTGGTCGAATCGACCACGAACTTGTTATCGGGGAATTTCTGGCTGATGATCTGTTTTATCGTATCCGAGATCTTCCCGATCTGCTGTTCGTTCTTTGCCCGTATGAGTATCTTCTGCACCGCCGGGAGTTCCTGGAGGTCGAAATCCTTCACGCCGGATTCCTCGAGGGTTTTCCTCAACTCGTGGATGCTCACCGGCTTTTCGAACTTGAGCTGGATGGCCGTTCCCCCGGCAAAGTCTATACCCAGGTTCGCCCTGCCGTTGGCGATCTGCACAATTGTGAAAATTCCTACAAGCGCAAGAATGCCTGAGAAGAAAAAGGCATCGTCCTGCTTCCCGAGAAAATCGATTCTTGTATTCCTGATCAGTTCCAACATCCTGCCTCCTGAGCTGTGTATGATTTGTCTCTATGATTTACGAGTCGGCTTTCGCCTTTCGATCTGCACTCACGACCCCGCACTTATATGCTCAATCTCTTGACCTCTTTCCTGCTGTTGATGAGGTCGAATATGGATTTTGTGCCTATCAGCGCGGTGAAAAGGTTGATGGCGACGCCCAGACTCAGCGTTACCGCGAAGCCCTTTATCGGCCCCGTGCCGAACTGGAAGAGGACAGCGGCCGTAATCAGCGTGGTGACGTGGGAATCGAATATGGTCCAGAAGGCCTTGTCGTATCCCGAATCGACTGCCGCCCTGGGCGTCTTCCCCAACTTCATCTCGTCCCTCATCCTTTCGAACATCAGGACGTTGGAGTCGACCGCCATACCTATGGCGAGGATGATTCCCGCGATGCCGGGCATCGTCAGGGTAGCGTTCAGGAACGCCATTGCGCCGAGAAGCAGGACGATGTTCAGGATAAGGGCGAAATCGGCGATCACCCCCGAGAGTTTGTAATAGACGATCATAAACAGGATCACCAGGAGCGTGCCGATAATCCCCGCGCGTTTGCCCGCCTCGATCGAATCCGTTCCGAGGGAAGGGCCGACCGTCACATTCTCGAGCATCTTCACCGGAGCCGGCAGGGCACCCGCCCTCAGCACGATGGTAAGGTCCTTTGCCTCGTCCATCGAGAATCTCCCGGTGATCTGGGCACTCCCGCCTCCTATCCTTTCCTGAATGACAGGCGCGGAATATACGGTGCCGTCAAGGATTATCGCCAGCCTCTTTTTTACGTTGGCGGCGGTGATTTCCTCGAAGAGCTTTGCTCCCGCCGCATTGAACGTCAACGACACATAAGGCTCGTTGAACCTCTGGTCGATATTCACCTTCGCTTCGGTGAGAAGGTCCCCCGTCATGAGGGTCTGTTTTTTCACGAGGACCGGTCTTTTCAGGACTTCTCCCGTCTCGCGGTTTGCGGCTTTTTCGAAGAGTATTTCATCATCAGGGGGTATCTTCCCGGCAAACTTGGCGAGGAGCGTCTCTTCTTCACCGGGCCTGATCGTTCCGGGAAGTTCGGCGGCAACGGGAGAGGAGTCGTCGACGAGCTTGAATTCAAGCTGTGCCGTCTTTCCAATTATGTCGATGGCCCTTTTTGGGTCTTTTATGCCCGGGAGCTGGACGACGATTTCATTCGTCCCCTGGCGGATGATCGTCGGCTCCGCTACACCGAACTGGTCGATCCTGTTGCGGATCGTCTCGACGGCCTGGGTCACCGAATTGTCTCTTATCCTCTGCGCTTCCTTGTCCGAAAGCCTGTAGACGAGCTTCGTCCCTGTTTCGACCGGGGTGAGGATGGGGTAACTGTCCTCGATCGCCTTTCTCGCCTCCTGCGAATTCGGGGTGACCGACAGCAACAAACCGCTCCTGGTTATCTCCGCGGTTATCTTCTTTTTCGCCGCGATGTCTCGTAGCGATTCTGCGATCCTTTCCGTTGTGATCTCGACCGCCTTGTCTCCCTCAACCTCGAACACCAGGTGGACGCCGCCCTGCAGGTCGAGACCGAGGGTTATTCCCTTGTTCGGCATGTTGTTCTTCCACCATTCGGGCATGTACCGGAAGAGCGGAGTATTGGGGAGAAAGAAAACGATCGCAAGGATGACAGTGGTCCCTATGAGGACGAATCTCCAGAGAATATTCTTCTTCATTTCTCAGCCATAACCTCCTAAGCCATTCGTATAGTGTTTATGAAAAGATTGAATTCACAGTCGAGGGCCCTTGCCGCCTTTCTGCAGGCCGTCATTCTTGCGAGAAATATCTCAAAATACTCCATGACCTGTGATATCCCGGTATCGATCGTAAGTTCAAGGGTGATGGTCCTCTTCTCCGGCCCGACGGAAAGTACGGACTCCCTGGCCGCGTAATTCACCCTGTCATGGATATCTTCTTTCACCATGGAGGGGTTTCTCACCCTCGACCTGTGCACATCGGCTTTGTCTGCAATGAGCAACGCCGCGGCAACTTCGTCGGGGACGACCCCTTCATCCTCTTCATGAACGACGACAGCGCGCATGATCTTTATGATTCCCCGGAGGTCATATCCCTCTTCTTCCAGTATCTCCTTTGCGAGAAGCGCGCCTACCCGGTGGTGGTCGCCCCTCCCCAGCATGTTGCCGATGTCGTGAAGAAAGCCTGCCGCGGCTGCGAGCCCCGCCACGGCCTCGTCGTATCGCAGTTCCTTCAATATCCGGTATGCGGTATTGGAAACAATATCGCAGTGCCTGAAACCGTGCTCCGTATACCCTATTGCCTCGAGGTACCTGTCTGCGAACTCGATATAGGTGAGCGCCTTTCTGTTCTTGCGGACCCTCCCGATATCAGGTTTTGCGTTATTCCTCTTCCGAGGGAGGCCTGACCGCCGCAATGTACCCCTTCCCGAATTTCACTTTCACATTCTCGGATATCTTCACAACGACCGTATTCCCTCCCACGCTCTCTACCACGCCGTAGATACCGCCCTGGGTGACCACCTTGTCGCCTTTTTTCAGGTTCTCGAGCAGCTGCCGGTGCTCTTTTGCTCTTTTCTGCTGCGGGCGTATAAGGAGAAAATAGAAAATAACGAATATCAGGATCAGGGGAAGAAGGCTTGTGAGCATCGAGCCCGCGCCTCCTCCCTGTCCAGCCTGAGGCGCCGGTCCCATTGCATAAGCGATACCTGTAAACATTTGCCACCTCCAGAGATTTAGTCCGCTATTTTAAATGATTATTTTGGATTTAATCAAGAGAACGGAAACACGACACGCCACGCCGGCAAAGTCACACTCGTAGAACGCGGGCAAGAGGCTCATGCAGGGTCACCCCTGAACCCCACTACGGAGATCCCCGCACCCTCCGCCTCTTTCAGAAAATGCTCTTTCCGGAGCAGGATGCTTTTTCCCGCCTCGACGGCGAGTACCCTTGCCTTCGAGGCGACCATCGCTTTCAGGGTATCGACTCCCACAACCGGAACGTCGAACCTCATGTCCTGTCCCGGCTTGCTGGTCTTCACTACTACAGCGCCTTCCCCCGCATACAGCCCGCCGCGCTGTATCGCCTCGTCGGTCCCTTCTATCGCTTCGACGGCCATGACCGCCTTGTCTTTCACCACGACCGTCTGGCCTATGTCGAGCCTTCCGATCTCCCTGGCGATCTTCCATCCGAACCTGATATCGTCCCACTCCGCCTTCGTAATCCCTCCCTTCGTCAGGATGCCTTCCGGCGTGAGCATTCCTGCACAGAACTCAGTCGTATTCAGCAGGGTGATGCCGTCCCTCTGAAGTTCCTTTGTGATGCCGAGAAGTATGGAGTCATCGCTCCTGTCCTTCAGTGTAAAAAGAAGCTTCACCGCCCTCAGGTCAGGAGTGATATTGCCTTTGTACAGAAGCGACTTCGGCACCTTTCCCGCCATGACCGCCTGCGCCGCACCCGCATTCCTGAGGGAGTCTATGATCGTCCCGAGCTTTCCGACGTTTACCCACATGATCTCATCAACGCACGATGCGAGAGCCCTGTCCGCAAGCTGCTCGAGTCCGACCGCGAAGACGTGATACCCCCTTGCCTTTGCCTCTTCGGCGATTGCCTTCGGGAGTTCGCCCCTTCCTGCGATAAGACCGATTCTCTTCATAGCACTGTTGCGGCTTTCTATCTGCAGATGCCCCTCTTGTTCTTCTCGATAAACCCGATGAGATGCCGTATCTCGTCGGTGTACGGTAGATCGGCCTGCACTTTCTTGATGGCGTCCCTCAAGGTCCGTTTTTCCCTGAAAAGTATTTTGTACGCTTTTTTCAGGTCTGCGATGGTCGCATCCGGAAAGCCATGTCGTTTCAGTCCCACTGTGTTCAGGCCGAAGAGTTTCGCCCTGGCGCCCGATGCCATCATGTAGGGAGGAATATCCTGGCCTATCCCGCTGAACCCGCCCACCATGGAGTAGGCGCCGATCCGCGTAAACTGATGGACCGCAACGAGGCCTCCGATATACGCATAATCCTCGATTACCACATGCCCGGCCAGCGTCGCCAGATTTACCATGACGACATTGTTCCCTATCTTGCAGTCATGCGCGATATGCACATAGGCAAGCAGGAAGTTGTTATTTCCGATCGCGGTCACCCCGTCACCGCCTACCGAGGCCCTGTGGATGGTCACGTATTCCCGTATCGTGTTGCGACTGCCTATCTTCACCCCCGTCTCCTCACCCTTGTACTTGATGTCCTGAGGGGGAAAGCCGATGCTCGTGAAGGGATGGACGGTGCATTCTTCCCCGATCTCCGTCTTGCCTTCGATAATGACATTCGAGAGAAGTCGCGTCCCTTTCCCGATCTTTGCTCCGGCGCCGACGAGGCAGAAGGGACCTATGAATACGTCCTCGTCGATGAATGCCTGTTTGTCTATGACCGCCGTGGGATGTATCTCGGTCGCCATCACGACTCCTTCTTCAGGACCATGGCGGTAAACTCAGCCTCCGACACGAGTTTCGTATCTACCGTGGCGTTGCCCGAAAACTTCCAGACGTTTCCCCGTTGCTGGAGGGTGGTGATATCGAGTCTCAGCTGGTCGCCGGGCACAACGGGCCTCCTGAATTTTGCCTTTTCTATGCTCATGAAATACACCGTATCTCCCTGAACACCCGAGCGGAACGCCATGATCCCGGCAACCTGGGCCATCGCCTCGATGATCAGAACCCCCGGCATTATAGGATTGCCGGGAAAGTGTCCCATGAAGAAAGGCTCGTTGATCGAGACGTTTTTCACGCCGACCGCCTTCACCCCCGGCTCCAGATCGACTATCCTGTCGACGAGAAGAAAGGGGTACCTGTGAGGGAGGATACTTTGTATATCTTTGATATCCATCATGGAAGCCTCCTTTCCAAAGCTTTAATCATCTCTTCGAGCTCCTTGATTTTCTTGTTCAGTTCGGGAAGTCTGGCGAACAGCGCCGAGGATTTGAGCCAGTTTCTGTGAGGGATGGGGGGACACCCGGAATAGACGCCTTTGGTGAGATGACCGAAGACCCCTGTCATCGCTCCGATCATGCAGCCCTCATCGATGCGCGTGTGGTCGGCGACGCCGACCTGGCCGCCCATCATGACAAACTTTCCGACTTCCGTACTTCCCGCAATCCCGGTTTGCGCTGCGATAAGGGAACCTTCGCCGATTTTCACGTTGTGGGCGATCTGAACGAGATTGTCTATTTTGGACCCTTTGCCGACGACTGTGTTCCCCGTCGTCGCCCTGTCGATGGTGACATTGGCGCCTATCTCGACGTCGTCCTCGATGATGACGCCTCCGACCTGGGGTATCTTGTGGTGCCTGCCCCCTTCAAATACATATCCGAAACCGTCCGAGCCGACAACAGAACCCGGATGAATGATCACCCTGTCCCCGATCTTCACTTTTTCCCGTATCGTCACGTTGGGGTATATGACACAGCGCGTGCCTATGACTGTGTGACGCCCGACGAAGACCCCCGGGAAAATGATCGTCTCGTCGCCTATTTCGGCGTCGTCCGCAATATATGCGAGTGCGTGAATCGAGACGTTGCTGCCGATTTTCGCCTCCGGGGAGACAACGGCTGCGCTGCTGATCCCGCATGGTTCAGAAAGAGGAGGGGAAAAGTGCTCCAGCGCCCTGGCAAAGGCATAGAGAGGGTTTTTTACCGCGATCTGCGGTTTTTGGAGGGAGAGAATGAACTCCTTCACGATCACACAGGATGCCTTGCTCTCTGCGCACTCGCCCAGAAGCCTCGGATCGGACAGGAACGTGACCTCTCCTTCCCGCACTTCGTGGATGCCCGAAGCGCCGTGCACCTCTGTTTCGGGGTCTCCGGCCGCTTCGCCGCCGAGCAGCGCCGCGAGGTCCTTCACTTTCATGGGAGAGCACCGGACAGGGCAAGCCTCCCTCTCCCCTCTCCGGCAAGGGGCCGACGGCGGGGTTGCAGGGGACCGGGCATGCGCATTTCTTCCTTCACCGGCCGATACTACTTTTTCTGCTTGGCCCTGGACTCGTTGAAGGCCTTGATCACTTTGCCGGTAATATCGAGGTCCTTTTTTGAGTAAAGGATGATACCTTCCACATTCTCCAGGATGAGAGAGTAGCCTTCCTGCTGGCCGATCTTTTCGACGATACCCCGCAGTTCCTTTACGATCGATGCCGTGTATTCGGTCTCCTTTTTCTTCACTTCATTCTGCGAGTCCTGCACTAGTCTCTGATAGTCCCGCACCTGCCGCTCGACTTCGTCTTCCTTTGATTTTCGCGCTTCCGCAGACAGCACGGAGGCTTGCTTTTCGAGGTCTCCCTTCATCTTGTCTATTGCCTTGCCCTTTTCGTCGATCGAGGACTGTTTCGTCTTTATCAGCGATTCCAGTTCGATTTTCGCCTTTTTCCCCGCTTCGGATTCGTTCAGTGCGACCCTGAGATCGACATACCCTATCTTTCCCGCTTCCGCCGCCGCGGCAATGCGGACGTACGAAAGGCAAAGGACTGCGGCGAAAAGCAGCACACACGTGCGTGCCATGCCTGTTTTTTTGTTCATCTTGCTCCTCCTTAAGGTGTTTCTCGAAATCCTTCTATTTTAACGGATTGTCGGACTTTTTACGTTCGGCCTCACTTCGGCGGCTTGGGACTTTCTCAGAAGAAACTACCGAAGGCGAATTCTATCTTGCTCGAGCTTTCCCCGGGCCTTTTCTGGATATTATAACCCCATTCGATCCGTAAGGGGCCGAAGGGAGATACCCACCTGAGACCCGTGCCTGTCGTGTATCTCAGCTTCCCGATCGGCTCATTCGAGTCATAGGAGTTGCCTGCGTCGGCGAAGACGACCCCCTTGACTTTCAGCTCGGAGAGGATGGGGAAAATATACTCGGCATTGAATATCAGTTCCTTTGTTCCGCCGATATACTCTCCCGTGTCGTCCTTCGGGCCTGCCTGGCCGAAGCCGAGACCCCTTACCGTATAGATACCTCCCACGTAGAACCTTTCATAAAGCGGGAGCTGCTGACCGAATAACCCTACGGCATATCCGAGGCGTCCTCTCAGCGCTATGGTGCTGCTGCCGACCGGGAAGAACCATGCCGAATCGATCAGCCCCTTCACAAACTTGTTATCGCCGCCGAGACCGGCAAACGTTACATAGACGGAGTTGCGCGAACCCCTCGACGGGTCGAGGTAGTTGTCCCTGGTGTCGCGCGTCAGGGAAGGCGTGATGCTGCTCGTTACGCGCGTGCCTATCTGGTCCGTGATAATGCTGGATGCGCCGGCTGTAACGTAATAGATGGTCGCCCTTTCGAGGTTATAGGATATATTTGCGGTCCAGAATTCTCTCAGCTCTTTTCCGAAGCCGAAGCTAAGGCCTATCGCCCTCCTGTTGTAATCGATATATTCCCGGTCGGTCCTGTATATGTCGGCCGAAAAGGCAATGGGTTTATCCAGGAACCAGGGGTCTCTGAAAGATAACTGGTACAGGGACGATTTCCCGCCGAGTTCCCCTGTCAGCTTCACGTACTGGCCTCTCCCGAAGAGGTTGCCCTGGGTGACATCCACCATGCCGATGAGCTTGTCCACGGAACTGTAGCCGCCGCCGACACTTAGGAAGCCGGTCGCCCTCTCCTTCACCTTGACATCTATGTCGAGCAGCTTTTCTTCATACCTCGGCTTCGGCGCCAGGTCGACGGTCTCGAAGAAGTTCAGGTTGTTGATTCTCTCGTAGCTCCTCTTCAGAAGTTTGCTGTTGAAGAGGTCGCCTTCGTCGAGACGCATTTCGCGCCTTATCACCTTGTCCCTCGTTTTCGTGTTGCCCGATATCTCTATCTTTCCTATCCTGTAGATATCGCCCTCTTCGACCTTGTACGTCACGGCGACTTCTTTCTTCGCCTCCTCGGGGGTGATGTCGGGGAAGACATTTGCCATGGCGTAGCCGTGCTGTGTATACAGGTCCGTTATGGCGGTCACATCCTTCTTTAATACTGCTTTGCTGAACACGTTGCCGGGCGCGGACGATATCAGTTTCTGAAGCTGGGCCTCGGGGAAGGCCTTATAGCCGGCAAGCGCTATCGATGCGATTCTGTACTGTTCGCCTTCAGATATGTGGATGGTTATGATCATGCCCTTCTTATCGGGGGTGAGCTTCACTTCCGGATCCGACACCATAACCTTGATGTAGCCGTTATTGTAGTAAAGGTCCCTTATCGCTTCGATGTCCTGACTCATCGTCTCCTTTTTGTAGTATCCCGAAGAGAAGATAAATGAGTAGATTTTCCACGGACTCGTTTTCATGGCCCCTTTTATTTTTTTCGCCGACATCGCCCTGTTCCCGGTAATGACGATCTGTCTGACCTTGATCTTCGGTCCTTCATCGATCTGGAACGTAAGATAGACCTCGTTTTCGCTCACCTTGTTTATGACCGGAACGACTTTCGCCAGCCAGTAGCCCTCTTCTTCATAGTAGAGCTTGAGTTTGGTGGCATTGTCCTGGATGAGCGTGGTATCCGCGATCGAACCGACCGTTATCGTCGTCTTTTCTTTCAGTTTGTCGTCCGACAGCTCTTTGTTCCCCTGAAATTCGACCCTGATGACGGTCGGTTTCTCTTTTACCACATAAATCAGCTTCACGCCGCCTTCGAGGGGTTCTATCTCTGTTTTTACATCTTCGAAGTATCCCATCTTGAAGATGTTCTTGATATCCTCGGAAATCTTCTCGTTGTTCAGGGGTTCCCCGGCCTTCTGTGAGATCTTTGCCTTTACCGCTCCTTCTTCGATTCTCTTCAGTCCTTTTACTTCGATAGAGTTCACAATAGGGAGCTGCTCCTGGGCAAAAAGGCTCGCGCTTGTGAGGAAAAGAACTCCGAGTACAATCAGAATCATACCGCGCAATCGTACCATTACTCCTCCCGTTTTGCCGGTCCGGAGACCGCGATCCAACCGGCATTTGCCGAGCAATACAAAAAACAGCGTGTTAGTATAGCCTTCAGGGAAGAATTATGTAAATAGGAAAATGAAGCAGTACTGCCGGTCTCCGCGTCAGGAAGAAATTTCTTAAATGCGGTGTGCGGAAACCTGTTCCCGGTAAAAAAAGGCTTTCCTGAAAGGCATGACGAGCCCTGAATTCAGCAGGGACACTCAAGAGAGTCCCTCGTTGCATGTTGACAAGTTTTTCTTTATTTGATAAGCTTTTATATCATCCGGAGGGAGACTGAACCGTCTATTGTTCCGCAGCAGGAAACCAAGTGTGCGCACTGAAGAATGGATTTACGGCCTGAACCCCGTTCTTGAGGCCCTGAAGGCAGGCAGGACCATAAAGACCGTCCTAGTTTCCGAAGGTAGACAAGAAAAAGTGGAGGAGATCAGGAAAGAGGCGGAGGCGAGGGGCGTTTCTGTTGAAGTCGCCGCGCAGAGCTTCTTTGACGGCCGGTTTCCCAAGGGCCATCAGGGCGTAGCGGCCCGTGTCCTTCGGAAGGCATATATCACCCTGGATGAACTCCTCATGATTCCTTCGAAAAAGAACGAAACGCCCCTGTTCGTCATCCTCGACGGTGTTGAGGACCCGAGGAATTTCGGAGCGATCCTCAGGTCGGCTGAAGCAGCGGGCGTCCACGGGGTTGTCATACAGTCGCACAGGTCGGCGGGCTTCGGCCCCGAGGTCGCAAAATCCTCAGCAGGAGCGGCCGAATATGTGCCTGTAGCGATGGTGCCGAACATCAAACATGCGATGAGAGACATGCGGGCGGGCGGGATAACGGTCATCGGCGCCGAGGCGGGGAATTATCCCGCCGCTTGGGACGTCGATCTCTCCGGACCTCTCTCTCTGGTTATCGGTTCCGAAGGCAGAGGGGCGAGAAAAACGGTGCGTGAAAACTGCGACGGCATGGTAACCATACCGGTGAAGGGAAATGTCAATTCCCTGAACGCTTCGGTCGCTGCAGGGATATTGCTTTTCGAGATTTTAAGGCAAAGAACTACTAAGAGCAAGGGTTTCTGAGAATGAGGCAGATAGAGGACGTTTTTCCTTGCAAATTCGACATTGACGATTGTATAATAAGTTTTCTAAATTATACTCTTGACTAAAAGATACAGAGGTGAACTGTTGCCTCTTGAAGCCACCGTAGCTCAGCTGGCAGAGCAGCTGATTTGTAATCAGCGGGTCGGGGGTTCAATTCCCTTCGGTGGCTCCAAGGAGAGGTTCCCGAGCGGCCAAAGGGAGCAGACTGTAAATCTGCCGGCGCTGCCTTCGGAGGTTCGAATCCTCCCCTCTCCACCAGCGCGGGAGTAGCTCAGTGGTAGAGCGTCAGCCTTCCAAGCTGAGGGTCGCGGGTTCGAATCCCGTTTCCCGCTCCAGAATGAAAGGTTGGAGTTGCGAGTTCGAAGTTCGGAGCTTGTGTTGGGGGAGATCCTTGGCCTCCGGTTCCGGACCCGAATCGAGACTCATGACCGGGCAGCCCATGTAGCTCAGTCGGCAGAGCACATCCTTGGTAAGGATGAGGTCACCGGTTCGATTCCGGTCATGGGCTCCACGCACGGATGATAGAATGCGGTTATGACGAGCGATACGCGAAAAGAACGCGAAGGGTTTTAGGAAGGAGGAAAGATGGCAAAGGCGAAATATGAGAGGACGAAGCCCCATTGCAATGTAGGGACGATTGGGCACGTAGAC